>JBFMFA010000210.1:0-6009 GCA_040753195.1 Gemmatimonadota bacterium
GTCGCGCTTGAGGAATGCCGTCTGATCGGCCCACTGCGCGGCGATAATCGGCGAGACGGGGAAGCCGTCGCGGGCGTATGCGATTGCCGGCTCGAGCGCCTGCGCGAGCGTGCGTCGCCCATGAGTGCGGAGCAGCAGGTCCCAACCAGCGAGCGCGCCGGGGACGGTGACAGACATCGCGCCTTGCTGCGACCCTGCGCGGAAGCCCCGTGAGCCGAGGATCTCGCGCGTCATGAGCGAGCCGGCGCGTCCACTCGCGTTGAGCGCAACGAGCTTCTGCTCGCGCGCGAGCCACACGATGGCGAACATGTCGCCGCCGATGCCGGTCATGTGCGGCTCGGTCACGCTCAATACGGCCGCGGCGGTGACGGCGGCGTCAACGGCGTTGCCGCCCAGACGCAGGACTTCCAACCCCGCTGCCGAGGCGAGCGGTTGGCTGGTCGCTATGATGCCGTTAGGCGCGTAGACGGTGGAGCGGCCGGCCAGCGTCGTGGGCCGTTGGGCAGGCAGCACAGCCGGGACGAGGAGAAGTGCGACGACCGCGCGGAATCGGTTCATTGCGGTGCGAGGTGACTTGTCGAGTACCGGCATGCGGGGCAAGCTATGCACGCTGGCTTCGGCGCGCCACGCGCCGGCGGCCGGGAGGCAGGGCCGCGTGGACCCGCGTGGCAGTGAGTTCGCCAGCCTCGCGTAAAGGAACTGATAAGGGTGGCGCGAAGTGGGACACTGAAACCAACGAGGATCCGATGGCTGATCTGGACAAAGCGATCGCTACACAACTCGCGAACATCGAAAAGCGCACGGGCAAGCCACTCGCCGAGCTGTCCACGATTATCAGGAAGAGCGGCTTGTCCAAACACGGCGAGCTGGTGGCGATGCTCAAAACCACGTTAGGCATGGGCCACGGGGACGCGAATACGCTCGTACACACCGTGCTGAAGTCTGATGGACAAAGTGCCGCGGCCGCGCAGGGCCTGTCCGATAGTCAGGTGCTCGACGGCCTGTACGTCGGCCCCAAAGCGGCGCTCCGGCCGATTCACGACAAGCTGCTCGGCGAGCTGCGAAAGTTCGGTGACTTTGAAGAAGCGCCGAAAAAGACGTACGTCAGCTATCGACGAACGAAACAGTTTACCATGATCGGCCCGGCCACAAACACCAAGGTCGAGGTCGGGATCAACGCGAAAGGTTTGAAGCCTAACGAGCGTCTGCTAGAGCTGCCACCGGGGCAGATGTGCAACTACAAAGTCCGACTGGAGCACGTCAACGAGGTTGACGCACAGCTCCTGGGGTGGATCAAAACCGCGTACGAGTCGGCCGGCTAGCTCAGCGCGAGAACGCGTCGTGTACCCACATGACGTGTTTGGCAACATCAGGTTATGCGCTGGGGGGCCGCGCGGAAGCGCTAACGATTCTCCGAGGCTCCATTTCCAGACGCATACGACAGCAAAACGGAGCCGCGGTCGAAGGAACGGGACGTCAACAGCGTCATGTCGTGCAGCCCATTCTTTTCAGGGAAAAGCGGCCGGCCATTGCCGAGGACGACGGGACAGACGATGAGCTGATACTGGTCGATCTGCCCCGCGTTCATGAGCGCTTGCGCAAGCGACAAACTCCCCCAAATCACCATGTCTTTCCCCGATCCGTCGCGCAACTTCGCGACTTCCTCCGCAGGTTTCGTGTTCACGATGCGCACGTTGTCCCACTTCCCCCACGGGGCGCGATGCAACGTCCGTGAGAAAACGACCTTCGGCGTCGAGTTGATTTTCTCGGCGAGTTCCTTGTCATCACGAGTTGTCGCGTTAGGCCAGTAGCCGGCGAACATTTCATACGTGATGCGCCCGAGCAGTATCGTATCGATCAAGTCCATGAACTCGACCTGGTGCTGTCCCAGGCTCTGATCCCCGCGATTCGCCGACGGCACGAAGTCGACACTCCCGTTCTGAGCTGCGGCAAGCCCGTCTATTGACACAAACTCCTGAAGAATGACTTGTTTCATGCGAGCCTCGTCGTTGCGTAGAAGGATCGTACACGCGAACGGCGCCGACGCGCGCAATTGTCGTGCTGTGAAGCGAGCGTGCGGTCTAATCGCTGCGCAACGACATGTTGGGGTCGGCACGCGCGGCGCGGATCGCGGGCACTGCGCTCGCCACGAGCGCCACGGCCAGCGTGATCAATCCCACGCCTGCGTAGGTGCGTGGGTCGCGCGCCGACAGCTTGTACAGCAGAGGCTCGAGCCAGGGCGCACCAAGTAACGCGAGTGCCAAACCGACCACAACGCCGCTCAACGCCAAGAACACGCCCTGCCGCACGACGAGCCTAACGATATCAAAAGTACGGGCACCCAATGCCACGCGCACGCCGAGCTCATGCAGCCGCTGCGTGACATTGTAGGCGATGACGCCATAGAGCCCGATGGCTGCGACGATCAGGGCGAGCCCGCCAAACGCGGCGAACAGGGTGGCGCCGAGCTGCCAGCTGCGACGCTGGTTGTCAACAACTTCTTGCAAGGGACGCACGACCACAAAGCCGTCCCCAGGCATCGCCGCCTGCATGGCGCGGCGCACCCGTTCGAGATCGTGATCGATATCATCGCCTCTCATTCGAACCAGCACTTGGGTGATCCACGACGGCGCGATCTGATCGATGTTCAGGTAGTACATGAACCGCTGTTCGTCGGTGATGCCCTGTTGTGCGGCATCGTCCGCGACTCCAACGACGGTAATGCACTCGGTGGTTGGCACACGTGCCATTGGATTCCACTGTACCTGGATACACTGGCCTAACGGGTCTTTCCCGGGCCACAACACGCGCGCCATTGAGTTGCTGACAACGGTGACCCGTTGCGTCGCCTCGCCATCGCCCTCGGCGAAGCCGCGACCGCGCAGAATGCGCGTGCGCATCACACGAAAGTAATCGCTGGATGCGATCTGAATGTTGAAACGCCCCAGCCGCTCGACCGAATCGATGCCGGGCACCTTCAATCCCACTGTACTCGTCGCAAAAAGCCTCGCATTCGCGCGAGCTGCAGCTTCAACTCCGGGAATCGCCTGCGCCGCAGCGAGCAATCGACGCATCTGCCGGACACGCTGTGCGCTGTCGAGCGGCATGCTTCGAAAATCAATGTGCACCTGCAGCACCGTGCTCGCGTCGTAGCCTAACGGAATGGCAAGGACGTTGTTCAAGCTCCGTACGAACAGGCCGGCTCCAACCAAGAGCACGACCGACAGCGTCCCCTGAAGGATCACAAGCGCCGAGCGCGCGCGAGAGCGGCGATTCGTTCCTTCACGTACCCCAGCCTTGAGCGCCTCGGAAAGCGGCGAGCCCGTTGTGAGCAGGGCAGGACCAAGCGTCGTCAATAGCGCGGCGACGAGCGCGCACACGCCGGCAACCATGATCGTCCGCCAGTCGCTGCCGAGCGCGAAACTGGAACCTTCGGGAAGGAGCAAGCGGCGAATGCCGATCCCGCCCCACTGCGCGGCGAACATGCCTGCAACGGCACCAAGGACCGCGAGCAGCATGCCTTCCATTAGAAACTGCGCGACGAGCCGCCTGCGCCTAACGCCAAGTGCGAGACGCACAGCGATCTCTCGGCGACGGCGCATCAGGCGCGCGAGCATCAAATTCGCCACGTTGGCGCAAGCAATGATCAACACGATCGCCGCCACGCCTGTCACCCACAACAAGACACGGCTCTCAAGACCGGCATCGGGCGCGGCGTGAATGCGGACAGCCCCGGCGAGTGCTCGCGGTTGCGCCACAGAGTCAGGCAGCACCCGCGGATTTAACACACGCTGCGCCGCTCGGCTCCGGCGGTACGCCATCGTCAGGTCTGCGCTTGCCGCTTCTGCAGAGACACCTGGCTTTCGGCGCAGGAGAATCTCCATCCAGTCCCAGTTATACTGCGTGAAATAGGTGCTCCGATGACCCGGATCAAGATTGGCGGGAACTGTGGTTACCGGGATGAATATTTCCGGAACACGCCCACTCACGGTGCCGACGAAGTCCTTCGCGGCCACGCCAATGATCGTGTACACCAGCGATCCGATCTGCAGTTGCGTGCCAAGTACGTCGCTTGAAGCCAGCTCACTCTGCCAGTAGCCGTGGCCCAACACGGCAACGAGAGCACCCAGTGGCGTCACGTCTTCCGCGGCGCTGAAATAGCGACCACGCGCCGGCGGCGCGTCGAAGAAGTCGAAGAACGAGGCGCTAACTCCAGCCACCTTGCGCACCCGAGTGTCTGGTCCGGTTCCCACAGCCAGACGCCACTCCGAAGATGCGGCGATGAGAGAAAACGAGTGCGTCTCTCGCTGTAGATCGAGATAGCGCGTGTACGGAACCGTCGCCCACGTGCGCAGCGCGCCGCCGCTTGTGACCTGAAAGTAGGCGCGGTGCACCGTGTGCGGATCACGCATCAACGGGAAAGGCCGAAACATCAAGCGATCGATGACAGCGAACATCGCGGCATTGGCGCCGATACCGAGGCCTAACGTCAGGACGACCACAGCGGTAAAGCCCGATGACCGCGTTAGGCTTCGCACGGCATAGCGCAGGTCCTGCAACACTGCGTCGAAACGCGGAAAGCCCCAATGGTCGCGACTGGCTTCACGCTGAATGGTGATATTGCCAATCTGCCGACGTGCGGCGGCGAGCGCCTCGTCAGGCGGCAGGCCGTCGCGCTCGAGGTCGCGCGCGAGCAAGTCGACGTGCATCTGCATCTCGTGTTGCAGCTCCCGCGATAACTCGTCGCGGCGTAACCAGGCTTTCAGTCGCAGGAGCAATTCGCGGGCTGTCACGAGTCAGCCTTCCGCAGTACGCGCGCGATCGCCGCAACCGAGCGTTCGAAGTCGGCGCTCTCCTGGCCAAGCTGGCGGCGGCCGGACGTTGTGAGCTTGTAGTAACGCGCCTTGCGGCCGGTGGGAGACGTCTTCCACTCCGATGAGATCCAGCCCTTTACCTGCATGCGCTGTAGCGCCGGATAGAGCGATCCTTCTTCAACGTGGAGGGCCTCGCGCGACAGTCGCTTGATGTGCTGCGCGATGCCGTAGCCGTGCATAACGCTCACGGAGAGCGTCTTCAGGATCAGAAGATCGAGCGTTCCGGCGAGGATGGGAGCAGGCGTATCGCCCATGAAACTAGCACCCTATTCAAAGCTAGGTATCGATCAGACAACGGTATCTGCGGAAGGGTTTAATCGCTACACCGATCGACTGGCGCGCTGGTTGCCTCAGCGGAGCTTCACAGACACCGCACGCAGATGCCGGTGCGACAACCACAGAGGGTGGGGCAGGGATGAAGAGAGTCATTACACACGCGTTCGCCATTTTCGCCGTGGCGGCGTGCGCGGAAGACGGAACGACAGCGCCAGGAGGTAGGGCGTACGCGGTTGGCGAGGCCATACCGATGGAAACAGCGATCAATGCACCGCGCCTCGCCAAGGCGGCGGGACTGGTAGTTGCCACAGTCGCGCTGCCGCATGGAAGCATCGTGCAGTTGTTGGATCTGGGTCATGGGCACATCGCCGTCGATCCACGGCCGGTTTCGACCGGCCGTGCATCATTGCCGTAACGGGACTGGCGTCCGCAGACTCGAGCGGTCAGCATAGTGACATCCGAAGAGCGAGGAAACTATGCAGATCGACGTGGAACAACTGCCGACAACGCGCGTTGGAGCCGTTAGGCACGTAGGGCCGTACAGCCAGATCGGCAAGGCCTTCCAGAAGCTCGGCGCCGTCGCCGGTCCGGCTGGTCTCTTTCAGGCGCCGAACGCCGCGGTGCTCGGCATCTATCACGATGACCCGCGCCAAACGCCACCGGAGCAGTGCCGAGCCGCGGCGGCTGTGGTGATCGCCGACGCCGCACCGTTGCCTGAGGGACTGGAGGAGGACGCCATCCCTGCCGGTCGGTATGCGCGAGCCACGCACATCGGGTCGTACGAAGGGCTGCCGGCGGCGTGGCAGGAGTTTACCGCTTCGTTAGGCGCCAGTGATTTGCGGCCGCGTGAAGGGCCGGG
>JBFMFA010000211.1:0-5996 GCA_040753195.1 Gemmatimonadota bacterium
CGAACCGCAAGTTGCGCGCGAAGTATTCGAGGCGTACTACAGAGTTCACGATTCACCGCGCGCCACACTCGACGACCTAGTTGGATCTCTCGTTTACCATACAAGCTTCGGATCCCTTGACGTTGCCGTGGAGGTCGCAACAAACATCGCGGAACGAGTCGTGAGGTTGCCATTGCCGGCATATCGGCGCACCCAACTCTTGCGGTGGTGTGCGCGGCCATTTCACTTGGCGGAGGATGAAAAACGTGCTCAGTCACTGCTGGCTGACGCAGCCGCCCTCGCGCTCGCTTTAGATCAGCGCGGAGAGGAGCAGGAATGCGTTGCCTCTCAGGTCGCGTATGCATTGGATCTCGATGACGTTGAACTCGCTCGACACTGGCTCAACAAGCTCAGTGCGCTTGCTGGAGTTCAACCGACTGCATTTGGCAACGCAACCCTAAGCCTTCTAGGGCTCCGTTATGCAACAATCATTAAGAACGTGGCTACCGCAGGTCATTGCCTAACACAGCTCTTGGCGCACAAGCTGCCGCCGTTCAGCCGAGTGCGAGTTACAATGAGCGCCTGCCGAGTGTGGCATGCGATTCTGTCGAACTGTGACCCGTTGCAGAGCGATATCGATGTGCTCTTGCATGTTTCGGGTCCCGCATTGAACGCGATGGATATGGACTGGAACATCAGTGCGCTTTGCGCCGCCGTGCCGTTTGCGCCCAGAAGTGAGGTGGTCTCATTGGCTAACAACTTTTTGTCGGTGCGTCGACCGCGGTTTCCAGCGCCAGCAAACGTTTTAATGACCGCGAGTGGCGCGCAGACGCCTGCGTTCAACGGTCACGATGTCGTGCGCTGCCTGTGCGACACAGTTGAGACAGAGCGCTAAAGGCATCAAGCTGCGGTAACCCGTTTGAATTGCGCACGTCGGAATTATGACGCTCTGCGTTCGGCTACTTTCGTCTCGTGCTGATAGATCGACTCGTACAACTGCTTCCACACCTCTGGTCTCAGGACTACCTCGCAGAGCTTTGGATCAAACTGCTTGCCTTTGAACTTGACGAATTCTGACCGCGCATCTTCCATGCTGAGCGCACGCCGATAGGGGCGATCTGTGGTGATCGCGTCGAGTGTATCCGCGAACATGATTATTCGCGATGTCAATGGAATGGCTTCACCCTTCAGCCCATCCGGGTAGCCCGTGCCGTCCCAATTTTCGTGATGATGCCTAACCGGTGCGACAACGTCCCTAAGGCTGCTGAGCATTCCAACCAGCTCAGCGCTGCGGACCGGATGCCGCTTCATTATCGCCCACTCCTCCGGTGTCAGCCGGCCCTCCTTGGCAAGGATTGGAGCAAAAGCCTCGTCAATCTTGCCGACGTCATGCAAAAGCGCCGCAACAGTGACGCGCTCAACTTGCGCGTTAGGTAAGCCGAGGGCGCGCGCCAGTATCGCCGAGGTGTTAGCCACACGCCTGGAATGACCGGACGTGTACGGATCGCGTGCTTCAATGGCGGCGACCATCAAGTCCAGGAGTTCTTCCGTTACTTGCGTTAGCTCAGTTGTGGTCCGGTAGAGCTGGCGAACGGCGAGAAGTGGCAGGACCATTCCAGCTGTTCCCATCACCCCTAGGTTCGCGGATAGCCACGCGAGATAGAATCCGAAAATTGCCAGTAGAAGTGTGAGAGGTGCCGTTGATTGCGCGGCTCGGCGAATAACGGAGCGAAACTTGATATCAGTCGTGAGACTGACGGCGGCGCCCATCCACGCAGCGTTCGTCACCCATGTGACGAGTACCATTACGATGGTCGGTACCGCCAGTCGAATCCCCGCATCGACGAAACCGGCCCCTTGTAGCATTCGAGAGTCCGGTTGGCTCAACAAAAGAAACGCCAACGCGCCTAACGCGATGCTCAAGGAAACTTGAACCGCGTTATAGACGATTTTCAATGGCTGACGCCGCTGAATGACGAAGACCACGGTTTGGCCGACGACGGCCAGTGCTAGCGTGGACCACGACGGCGCGATCAGAAGCGCCGCAGTAATTGGCACTAGCCCGACCGAGCCCGCCGTTGCACGACCGTGACTAAACCCCACGAACTCCGAAAGCGCCGATAGCGCGGCCAGCACCAGCACTAACCCAATTTGGTGAGTCGCGGATACAGTCTGAGTGTGGGATAACAGAAATACGGAACCGACGGCGCCGGCGGCTACGACAAGTAGCAGGGGGATCACGCGTCGTGCAGCAGAACCCCGCAGCGAACCGTCCCTCTGAGCCCCGTTTCCAAAACGCGTCCACGGGCGTGGCACCAAAATGCCCCCTGTTTCCGAGCGAGTCGCGAAACGGGGTTCATGAGGTTGAAGTTCTGGGGCCAATTTCACGGGCTTAGCTGCGTGGGCGCTCTAAGTTTGTGATAAGCGATGCGGTGGCATTACTGCAGGTTGATGAAGGGCCCCCGCTCATCCGCTAGATCCAGGTTATGAGGCCACTAAACACCCCAATAATCCAGGTAATCATAACGCGTCACCCCCCATCAGAGCGTCATGCTCGCTCCTATCTAAGCATGCGGTTTCCTCAGGTTGGCTCCGCTCACCTACTTGTTTCCGAACCCGCTCAAAATCACTTCGCTACAATGCGCGGGAACGGGGGCCCCTTCAGTTGTTTTACCTTCTCAGTATCGGACGCCTAACGCCACGACAGTAGCGCCAGACTGACCACTCCGTTACTTGGGTTGTGCGATCCAACGATTCGTTGCGTCCAGCACCGCCAACACGCTCGCGGTCTCAGGACTGTCTTTCACTTCACACGTCCCGGTAAGCAACGCG
This sequence comes from Gemmatimonadota bacterium, assembly GCA_040753195.1. Classification (GTDB taxonomy): domain Bacteria; phylum Gemmatimonadota; class Gemmatimonadetes; order Gemmatimonadales; family Gemmatimonadaceae; genus DASYRX01. The sequence continues at coordinate 2,812 of JBFMFA010000211.1, forward strand.
CTCGATCGCCCTTGCTGGGCCGTTACCCCAACAAACACGAACTCCCGGCCGAATGCCTCGATCATCAACGCTCCGGTGAGATCTAGAGGCCGACCGTCCACGCCTTCCTCCTTAATGGCCTTCAACGCCGCGCGCGCCGCCAACTCAATCCGCGATCGCTCACTCTCCATCCCCTCCGCCTCCCCGACAAAAGACTCGTCCCCTTTCGTCAGCGTAACGCGACACGACAACCCGCGTAAACGCGAACGACGGACCTCGATATCCTCGAAATAGTACGACCTGCTCGGCTGCGAAAGCACTGCGACCTGGGGCCTCGGTACCGAAGGCGCCCCCTCCCGGTTCGGTAATGTTGCGCTCCCCCGAGACGGAGTGACCGCAGGCGGGGGCGGTGTCACCGCCGGCGCGGGCTTCGGTGCTTGCACCGATGCCGCACTGCGTACCTCACGCTCGATCACGGGCGGCGGCGCTGGGATGTCCTGCGGAGGCGCCGCGGCCTTCTTTTGCTCCTGCGTCGTCGCCACCGAGATCTTGCGATGATCGACCCGCATCCCCAAATGCGCGATCAACGCGCTCTCCACGTTGCGCACTGTTTGCTTCGGCGCCACGTCGGCTGACGTTAGGATGTGAATCTCGTCGACAGCTCCCGTATCGCTCGCGATGATGCGCGCGGCAATCACGCCAGGCAACGTCGACAACAACTCTTCGGCGCGACGGATGGGGAGCACTGCGCCGGCGATCGGCGATGCGCCGGTGTTGTGAGACGGCGTGGACGACTGCGACCGCGAGAGCGCCATGACTCCTCTACTCTTGTTAGGCAGTGCCGCCACCCTCACAAATATTCCACACGCACACACCTTCGGCGGGCGGGACAATATCTGTCTTCCAACGTCAAAGCGCAAGCATGACAATCACTTAGCAAATGTTAATGCCACGAGTGTGACCTAACGCACATTGTATACAATCAGCCTGGAACTTGTTATGCAGGCATGCGCCGCTCCCCCCGGCCCGGCAATTCATGCCCCGCGTTCAGGCGTCATTCAGGCCGCACCCTAACAACCACGCGGCTTCGCTTTACTGTCGCCGCAAAGGGGACCCGAGAGGTGTCCGCCTAACTCTCGCATCCACGCCGCGTTAGGGCGCGGCGTCCCCGTCCAGGTCCCCGAGGGGGAGCTGGTACTCACGCAGCTTGCGGTACAGCGTACGCTCGCCGATCGCCCGCATCTCCGCCGCCTTGCGGCGGTTGCCGTGGGTCTCCCGCAGCGCCGCCTCGATGGCCGCCCGCTCGATTTCGGCCATCGTCATGCGCGGAGAGATCGTGACCACGTTCGGGGGGAGTGCCTGGTCCTGCGGCTCGATCCCGGCGCCGAGTCCTGGCACGGCCTGCACTGGTACTTCACCGATCCAGCGTCTGTCTCCGGGGCCAAGTTGACCGGACTGCTCATCCAGCCGGCGCCGCAGCTCCTCGACCTGAAGCTTCAGCTCCACCAGCGACCGGACGATGAATTCCAGCTCGCGGCCGGCCGCCTGGCTCTCCCCGCGGAGCACGGGACCGATGTGGATGGGGAGGAAGCGCGCTCCGGAACCGTCACGGATTTGGCGCGGAATGTCATCGGCCGTGATCTCCCGCCCCGGCGCGAGCACGACCATGCTCTCCACGAGGTTGCGCAGCTCGCGCACGTTCCCGGGCCATGGATACTCGACGAGCAGCTCCAGTGCCTCACGAGAGATGCCTTGAAAAGGCCGCTCGTGACGCTGCGACAGCTCGCGCACGAAGCGCCTAACGAGCAGGGGGATGTCCTCGCGCCGCTCACGCAGCGGCGGAAGGTAGATGTGCAGAACATCCAGCCTGTAAAAGAGGTCGGAGCGGAACGTGCCGGCTTTGACCTGATCGGCGAGCGGATTGTTCGTCGCCGCGACGACCCTAACGTCGACGGAAATGCTGTGCGTCCCTCCGACGCGCGTGATCTCGCGCTCTTCCAATGCGCGCAGGAGCTTGACCTGTGTGCTGAGTTGGAGGTCGCCGATCTCATCGAGGAAGAGCGTCCCCGTGTCGGCCAGTTCGAAGCGGCCGATGCGACGCTCGGCGGCACCCGTGAAGGCGCCTTTTTCGTGGCCGAACAACTCGCTTTCGAGGAGCGTCTCGGGGAGCGCGCCCACGTTGACGGCGATGAATGGTTTGTTGCGACGGGGCCCGAGTTTATGAATCGCGCGAGCGACCAGCTCTTTGCCGGTGCCGCTTTCCCCTTCGATGAGGACCGTACTCGACACGGGCGCCATCTGCTCGACTTTGACGAGCACTTCGCGCATCGCCTCGGATTCACCGCTGAGCCCCGTGTCGATCTGCAGTTGTCGCCGAGTGACAAGGCGCTGGATGGCGTCGGCGACTTCTTTGTACTGGATCGGCTTGGCGAAGACCTCGACGTAGCCGATCTCCTTGAGTCGCGCGGCGGCGTCGGGATCGAGGACATCGGCAAGGCCGACGACGGGGATCTCGTCCCAGAGGAGCGACCTAACGAGCTGGGTATGCTGGGGATCGAGGAGTGCCCCGGTCACCACGATGATGTGGGGCTTTTCCCGTTTGATCGCGCCGCGCATGTCGTCCATCGGGGAGACGACGGCGGTTTCCGCGCCGTCCGCTTCGAGCGCGGCGTTGAGCCTAACGGCGGGCTCGACGTCGGTCAGCGTAATCAGCACTCTCACGCAGTGCCCTTCCCTGGTGAGTGGTCCGTGGCCGATTCGCGCGCGATGTCGCAGGCGTGCTGGATGATGGACTCGAGCGCGGCGAGCGCGTCCTTCACGCCGCCGGTGGAGCCGGGGAGGTTCACGATCACGCTTCTATTGCGGATACCGGCGACGGCGCGCGAGAGGGCGCCGCGCGGAAAGCTCGCCAAGGTGCTCACACGAATGCGTTCGATGAGACCCGGCGCTTCGACTTCAATAACGGCGCGCGTCGCTTCGGGCGTGCGGTCGCGCGGGCTCAACCCGGTACCGCCCGTCGTTAGGATGAGGTCTGCTTTGTCGTTGTCCGCCCAGTCGAGCAAAGCCCTTGCGATTTCCACGGTATCGTCTGCGACGATAGCGCGGTTCGACACCTCGTGGCCTTTGCTCGCGGCCCAGGCGGCGATGGCGTCACCCGATGTATCGGCGCGCTCTCCTTTGGCGCCGGCATCGGAGATCGTCAGCAC
>JBFMFA010000212.1:0-5994 GCA_040753195.1 Gemmatimonadota bacterium
GGCTGCTTCAGCGACAGCGGTTCGACGGGTACCGTGCCGCCTAACGGGCTTGCCAGGTCCACCAGCATGCCGGCGTCCTTGAAGACGTAATACGGCACTGTCAGCTCGGAGGCGAAGACGCCGGTGGCGACGCCAATGTCGAGGACACCGTGGTTCGTGGCGATACACAGGGCGCGGCCGCCGCTGAACAGTTGCCTAACGGCTTCGCGATCCTCTGGGTGCGTGCCGAGGCGCTGTAGCATCCAGCGGCCGACGCGACCGAGTGTCGAGGGGATGGGATCTATCAATGTGGTGGTCATGTCTGATCTGGGATGTGCGTACGTGTCGGGTGCGTTAGAAGGCGATTCGGAAACCGGTGACCAATCCGGACAGCGTTAGGCTGGCCTGCATGGGCGGTTCCTCCTTATAGTCGATCACGAGGTGGCGATAGCCGGCGCGCAGGGCGAAGCGCTGGCTCGGGCCAAAGGCGTAGGCCATCTCGCTGCCGGCGCTCCACGTGAGCTGCGTGCCGCCGGTGCCGATGTCACCGCGTGCGTCCATTGAGAGGCGTGACGTTAGGCGTCGCCGGAACTGCACGCCGACGATCGCGTTCGGCTGCCAGTCCCGTTGCGACTCACTGTGCGTGAGGGTGGTCGTGGAAGAGGTCGGGATCGTGAGGTCCAGCTCCGTGCGCTCCACGAGCAGACGGGTGCCGGCCACGAGCGCAAAACCGCTGGCGCCGCCCCCGAGGCCGTAGCTCGCCGTGGCATCGAAGATCGTCGTGCCGATTTCGGAGGAGAGCGTGCCAGCTATCCCGTTAGGCAGGCGTATCGCGTCGCCCGTGGTCGACATTCCGATGTAAAACAGATCGAACCTCGTGCCGATACGGCCGAACTGTCCTTCCACGCGCAGCATCGCTGCCATGTCGACGTCTTTGAGCAGCTCGCTGAAGGCGATGTGTTCGTTCAGCACTTGCGCGCCGTTGAGCGAAACGCGGGCGTCGAGACTAGCCGCCCAGACATAGGGCGTGGCGGTCCATTGCGCGCGAGCTTCGCCCGAGAGTGTGCAGAGTGCGCCCGCGATCGCCGTCGCAAGGATCGGATTCGTTATGAATGAAAGGCGGGTCATTGTTCGGTTCCTGGTTGAGTCGTCGTTGAGGCGGCATGACGGAGCCGCCGGTCCAGGATGCTCGCGAACGCGGTGATGGCTGCTGTGTCGATCGAAGCGATCGCATCCACCTCGACCGCCGTCAGCTCGAAGCCGCGCTCGACGAGGTTGCGCAGGAACCCTCCCGGGTCTTTTGCGAAACGCCGCCGCAATTGCGCGTCAGTGGCCAATCGGCCGATCAGGAGCTCAACGTTCTTGTGCATCGTGCCCACTGGTTAGGCAGGGTGTGCACCAATCGGAGGGGCATCGCTGCAAAGGTCCTAATCGGTTGCTGCGGTTGCGTTTACGTCGCTGTGAGCAGGCCGGGACTAGGGCGAGTGCACTGCTCAAAAGCGGACAACTGCTCGATCGCGGACAGCGGGAGCGGACAACCACCGGCGTTGGACAACCCTCGGTGGAGGGCTGTATGATTGGCCCGCTCATCCCCCTGCGTTTTCGTGCCCCACTTCGTCGACGTTTTTCGTCGGGTCACCGCGGCGCTCAGCGCCAGCGTGCCGTTCGATCGGAGCACGCTCGTCGTGCTCGATGAGGGTCAGAGCACCCGCGTGTTCGACTTCAACGGAGCAAACGCGGACGGCACACCGTTGACCGGCTCGCGGCTCGAGTGGTCCGAGCGCCTCTGGCCGCAGAACGGTGGTGCGCATGCCGCGGTGCACGACGCGCAGTCAGAGCTGACTCGCGACGCTGCCGGCGACGGCCGCTTGCTCGAACTCGGTGCGCGCTCCGTGCTGACGGCGCCGCTCACAATCGAATCTCGGCTGCTGGGGCTCGCGGTGTTCACGAGTCGCAGCCCGGGGGTCTACGGTCCAGCGCACGTCGCGGGACTCAGCCCCATGCTGGAGGTGGTCGCACTCGCGATCGAGCACGAGCGACTGTGGGCCGTCGAGCAGCACAGGCACCTGCGGCACACGAAACTTGCGGCGCTGTTGCCGGCGATCGCCGGAGCACTCGACGTTAGGCAGACGTTTCTGCAGCTGGCGAAGGCAATTCAGGAAGTCGTCCCGCACGATCTCTTGGCGTTCGCCCTCGTCGATGCCGATGGCAAAGGCGCGCGCGTGCAGGCCGCGACCGATCACGGACTCCTCGAGCTGCCGCCGTATCGCTTTACGAATCCCGAAGAAACACATGCGGCGAACTGGGACTTCCTGCTCGCGTACGACATCGAGGCGATCGACGCGGAATGGCTGCGCTGCCGTATTTCGCCACGCGAGGCACCAGACGTTGTCGAAGTAACGGTGAAGCCTGGTGCAGCGTGGGTGCAATTCATCACGCGGGCCAAAGTGCGCTCGACAATGCGCGTGCCGATCCGCGTGAAGGATCGCCGCCTGGGCGGCATCGCGTTTTTCTCGCGTCGCGCCGACGCCTACCACGAAGAGGACGCGGTACTCGGCGGGCGTATTGCGGACCACGTCGCCCTCGCACTGGCGCATCAGGAACTGGCCGACGAGGCGCGTCGCATTGCGCAGGCGGAGGCCCGTGCGCAGATGCTGGAGGTGCGCGTGGACCACCTCTCGCGTGAGCTGGAACGCTTCAGCGCGCATCGCGCGTTAGGCGAATCGGCTGCGTGGAAGCAGGCGCTCGCGGACGCAACACGCGTGGCGAGCACGGATACCACGGTGCTCATCACCGGTGAATCGGGGACAGGGAAGGAGGTCCTGGCGCGCTTCATCCATCGTGGATCGCGGCGCGCCCAGGGGCCCTTCGTTGCCATCAACTGCGCGGCGCTGCCCGCCGAATTGCTGGAATCGGAGCTGTTCGGCCATGAGCGCGGAGCGTTTACGGGCGCTGTTGCGGCTCGGGCCGGCAAGATCGAACAGGCGGCGGGCGGCGTGTTATTTCTGGACGAAGTCGGCGAGATGTCGCCTAACGTGCAGGCGAAGTTTCTCCGCGTGCTGCAGGAGCGCGAGTACCAGCGCCTGGGCGGGACGCGCACGCTGAAGGCCGACGTACGCATCGTCGCCGCGACGAATCGCGATCCGCGCCGCGCGGTTGAAGAAAAGCAACTCCGCGAGGATCTTTACTACCGGCTCGGTGTCTTTGAAATTCACCTGCCGCCACTGCGTGAGCGCCCGGAAGACATCTTGGTGCTGGCGCAGGGATTCCTCGAAGAGATCGGGAATACGATCGGCCGTCCGGCCGCGGGGATATCGGAAGACGCGGCGGAGGTGCTTGTCGAACACTCCTGGCCGGGGAACGTGCGCGAGCTGCGCAACACGATTGAACGGGCGCTGATCCTCTGTCATGGCGGACTGATCACGCGCGAGCATCTCCCCGCGGCGGTGATTCCGGCGCCAGTCGAGACGATGGCGGATGCCACGGGAGACGCGGCGACATTCCCGTTAGGCGGCGTGCGGTTGGAGTCGATCCAGCGAGAGCTTGTCGAGAAGGCCTTGGCTGAAGCGGCGGGGAACAAGTCGCAGGCGGCGAAACTGCTAGGGCTTCCGCGCGGGCGCCTCTACTCGCTCATGCGTCGCTATCAATTGACGGACGCGCGGCGCTGAGTGCCTAACGCGTGTTCGTCGCGTGACAACTGTAGCGCAGTGAGCGCAACCAAGCGTGAATCCTCTGTCAATTGGCAGGAACGTCCTAGCAACGCCACAGCCGCGTTGCCAATCTGCGCTCCATGAGACTCCTCTTCGTAATCGCTCTCCTGCTGAAGCCAGGTGTCGCCGGCGCTCAGGTACCTGCTGTGCCGGCGGACCCCGCATTCGAGACTCGCGGCGCATTCCTCGGCATCTCGGTGGCGGACCTGGATGCCAGCACGCGCTGGTACGCCGAGAAGTTCGGCATGCGCGTAGTGTTCGCACCGCCCCCTCAAGGCGGTTTTACGGGTCGCGTACTGCAGGGCGGAGGGCTGACGCTCGAGTTGCTGCACAACGCGTCCGCGGCGCCTCTTCGCAGCGTCGCGCCGAGCGTGAAACACACGACCATGGTGCACGGCATCTTTAAGGGCGGCGTCTTCGTGGACAACTATGACCAAACGCTTTCCACGCTGCGCGCGCGCGGAGTCGACGTCGCCATGGGTCCATTTCCGAGCCGAGACGGCATGCCCGCCAACTTCATCGTGCGCGACAACGGCGGAAACCTGATCCAGTTCTTCAGTCGATGAAACCAGCCAGCGGCAGACGGTACCTACCCGTCTGCCGCCTGTTGTTAGGCACCGCCGGTAGCGACCGGTGCCCCCACCAGGTTCCCCCACTCGGTCCAGGATCCGTCATAATTCCTGATCTGCTCGTGGCCTAACAAGTACTTCAACACAAACCACGAGTGGCTCGAGCGTTCGCCGATGCGGCAATACGTGATGACAGGCCGCTCACCTGAAATCCCCGCAGTGCGATAAATGCGCTCCAGCTCGTCGGCGCTTTTGAAGGTGCCGTCGTCCTCGTTCACCGCCTTCGACCACGGAATGCTGAAGGCCCCGGGGATATGCCCGCCGCGCTGGCACGTCTCCGGTAGCCCTGGGGGAGCGAGGATTTCGCCGGAGAACTCCTGAGGGCTGCGCACATCCACAAGCTCGACGTCGCCCAGCTCGACGTGCGCCAGAACGTCGGGGAGAAAAGCGCGTAGCGATCGATCCTGCTCCGTGGCACGATAGACAGTCGCGGCGACGCGTGGGACGTCGGTCGTGAGCAGCCGCTCTTCTTTTTCCCACTTGCGCCGCCCGCCATCCATGATGCGCACGTCACGGTGGCCGTACACTTTCATCTGCCAGAATGCCCAGGCAGCGAACCAGTTGTTGCTGTCGCCGTAGAGCACGACCGTCGTCTCCGGGGTGATTCCTGCATGCGACATGAGTCGCTCGAACGCCACGCGCGACATGATATCGCGCTGCACAGGATCGGCGAGCTGACTCTTCCAGCTCCAGCCTAACGCGCCGGGGATGTGGCCGCGCTCGTACAACGACGTATCCACGCTGACCTCTACGAGCCTAACGCGCGACGCTGTGCCATGATCAGCCACCCAAGCGGTCGTGACGAGCGCGTCCGGCCGAGCATATTGCCTCATCGTTGCGTGTCTCCTGATGTGTGCACACTATCGCACGCGAACACGGATGCCGTGCGGGTCCGTCGCGCCTGGATTTATCGGGTTCTCCAGCGGCACGATCGCCATCAGCTCGCCACTGCGGCCGTTCTGCGTGACGCGCAGAATTCCAAGCCCGGGACTGGCTCCGGTCGCGTTATGTGGATCGCCCGACAACGGCGTACGGCCGCGCAGCGCCACGAACAGCCGTTCACCAGTCGGCGCCACGTCCACGAGATCCGGCGCCGCGTTAGGCGTCAATGCACCATTCAACGGCACCGTGGCGAGGCGGCTGCCGCTCGCGGGATCGAGGATCTCGACCACGTCCGCATGACGGTCCATCACCCAGAGCGCGCGGCTATCGCGCACCGGCGCCATCCCGTGAGAGTCGCTCGTGCCGGACTTCGAAAACATGAGGCGCGGCGCCGGCGTGTTCGCGCGGCCACTGCCGTACCCGTCGAGCGGAAAGCGATACACGTCGAAGCCGTACAACGCCGGGTGGTGCGGGTCGGTTCCGGAGACGTTCACCGGACTGCCGCCCGAATTGATGAACATGGCGTTGCCTAACTGCGTGCCGCCGCAGCCATTCCCCTTGACGGTCGCGGCATCATACTCGCCGACGATACGCATCGGTGTCTGCCGCGCGTCGACGACGAATAGACCGCCGCCGCGCAGCGTGACGAATGTGTACGCGCTGTTTTGGCTGATGATCGGGCAGATCGGCCAGTTGAGTGGGCGCACGCCACTCGCCTCACATGGTGCGCCGCTCGGCGTCGTGCACGTGGCCAGGTCCAGCGTCGCCGCCGCGTTATGTACGAATCTGTTCGT
>JBFMFA010000213.1:0-5922 GCA_040753195.1 Gemmatimonadota bacterium
GGTACGAAGCGGTTTGACCGTTTTATCCGCGGGTGTCTGACCCCTCCTGGACCCCTCTTGGAATAACTCCTGATAGCTGAAGCAGATAGCTTCAGTTGCTCAGCGCTGTCTCCTGATAGCTCAAGGGAGTCCGCCAACGCGGAGACCATGCATCTGACAACTTGTGTGGCCCGGAACCTGCCACTAACGTGCTGTCCAGAAACCAGGCTTCGTGGCGATTTAAGGCAACTTGCGGCCACGTTAAACAATCCGCTAAAGCGCCGGCCTGGGACGCTCTAGCTACCCGGCCTTTTTTATTCCGTGACTATCGAGCCTCGAGAGCTGCACCGTCCAAACCATCAATCGCCGTACCTGCAGGCGCTCCGTCAGCGCGTGCTGGTCTACGACGGCGCCATGGGCACGACGATTCAGCGGCAGGGCCTAACGAGCGAGGACTACGGCGGCAAAGCGCTCGAAGGGTGTAACGACCACCTCGTGCTTACACGGCCGGACGTCATTCGCGGCATCCACGAGTCGTTTCTCGCCGTCGGGTGCGACGTCGTCGAAACCTGTACATTCCAGTCCACCCCGCGCCGTCTCGAAGAGTGGGGGCTGCTGGACAAAGTCCGCGACATCAACGTCAATGCCGCACGTCTCGCTCGTGAGGCATGCGACAAATACTCCACCCCAGAGCAGCCGCGTTTCGTGGCCGGATCGATCGGACCGACCGGCATGCTCCCCTCGTCGTCAGATCCCACGCTGTCGGCGATCACGTTCGAAGAGCTGAGCGACAACTTCTATCAACAAGCCAAGGCGCTCGTTGAAGGCGGTGTCGACGTTCTGCTCGTTGAAACGTCACAGGACATCCTCGAAGTCAAAGCCGCCATCGCGGGGTTCGAGCGCCTCTTCAACGAAATCGGCCGCCGGATCCCCATCCAGGCGCAAGTCACGCTCGATACCAGCGGCCGCATGCTGCTCGGCACCGACGTCGCCAGCGCCATGACGACGCTGGAGTCGTTAGGCGTCGACGTCATCGGACTGAACTGCTCCACGGGACCGGAGCACATGCGGGATCCCGTGCGCTACCTTTCGCAGCACGCGACGCTCCCGCTCTCCGTCATACCTAACGCGGGCCTGCCGATCAACACCGGTGTCGGCGAAGCCGTGTACCCGTTGGAACCAGCGCCGATGGCTCAGGCCCTCGCCGAATTCGTGCGCGACTTCGGCGTGCGCATCGTCGGCGGCTGCTGCGGCACGACCACGGATCATCTCAAGGAAATCGTGAGTCGCGTTCGCGCCGAGCCGGCGTCGCACAAGCAAATCGCCGAAGAGCCCGCACTGGTTGAGCGTGTACCGCGCGTCTCCTCCGCGATGCGCGCGATCACACTGCACCAGGACCCACCACCGCTTCTCGTCGGCGAGCGCGTGAACTCGCAAGGCTCGCGCAAAGTCAAACGCCTGCTCCTCGCCGACGACTACGAGGGAATTCTCGAAGTCGCGCGCGAGCAGGCCGAATCAGGAGCGCACGTCCTGGACGTGTGCGTCGCGCTGACAGAGCGGGCCGACGAAGCCGAGCAGATGGCGAAAATCGTCAAGCTCCTTTCGATGTCGGTCGAAACGCCGCTGGTCGTCGATTCCACAGAAGCGAGCGTCATCGAAAAGGCGCTGGAGCACATCCCCGGTCGCGCCATCGTCAACTCCATCAACATGGAGAACGGCCGCAAGCGCATCGACTCCGTGGTGCCGTTATGCAAGAAGCACGGCGCGGCCGTCGTGGCCTTGACGATCGACGAAATCGGCATGGCCAAGACGCGCGAGCGCAAGCTGGAAGTGGCGCGCAAGATTCACGAGATCGTGGTCGGCGAATACGGTTTGGCGCCGTCGGATCTCATTTTCGACGCGCTCACCTTCACGCTTGCGACCGGCGACGCCGAGTGGGTGGATTCGGCAAAGGAAACGATCGAAGGGATCCGGCTCATCAAGCAGGAGCTACCGGGCGTCCTAACGATACTCGGCGTCTCCAACGTGAGCTTTGGCCTGGCACCGGAGGCGCGCGCGGTTTTGAACTCGGTCTTTCTGCATCACTGCGTACAGGCCGGGCTCGACGCCGCGATCGTGAATCCGGCGCACGTGACGCCGTACGCCGAGATTTCACAGGAAGAGCGCGAGCTCGCGGATGATCTGGTCTTTAACAAACGGCCGGACGCACTGCAGCGGTTCATTGAGAACTACGAGGTCAAAGGTCAAGGGTCAAAGGTCAAAGCGGACCTCGAAGATCCCACTGCCGGCCTAACGGCAGATCAAAAGGTGCACTGGATGATCGTGCACCGGAAGAAAGAGGGGATCGAAGTGGCGCTGGATGCGGCCGGCGTGCGTGAAGCCCCAGTGCGCGTGCTCAACGAAGTGCTCCTTCCAGCGATGAAGGAAGTCGGCGACAAGTTCGGCGCCGGTGAGCTGATCCTTCCCTTTGTGCTGCAGTCTGCCGAGGCGATGAAGAAAGCCGTTAGGCATCTCGAGCAGTTCCTCGAGCGGCAGGAAGGGTACACCAAAGGCAAGGTCGTTCTCGCCACGGTGTACGGCGATGTGCACGACATCGGCAAGTCGCTCGTCAACACAATCCTCTCCAACAACGGCTATACGGTTTACGACCTCGGCAAACAGGTCCCCGTCAACACGATCATCGATAAAGCCATCGAAGTGAACGCCGACGCGATTGGTCTTTCGGCGTTGCTGGTGTCGACATCGAAGCAGATGCCGCTGTGTGTGCAGGAGTTGGACAAGCGCGGCTTGCGCGTCCCCGTGCTCATCGGCGGGGCGGCCATCAACCGGCGCTTCGGCCGGCGGGCGTTGTTTGTCGAGGGCGAACGCGCGTACGACGCCGGCGTCTTCTACTGCAAGGATGCGTTTGAAGGCCTCGAAACGATGGACAAGCTGCAAGATACGGAGCGCCGCCTAACGCTCGTCACTAACAACCTCGACGAAGCGCGCAACGACGTGTTCTTGCACACCAAAGTCGGAAAAGACATCAGCTCCGGCGACGCGGGCGGCAGTCGCAGCAGCGTCAGTGCGTCCACTGCGGTACCGACGCCCCCATTCCTGGGCACGCGCGTGCTGCGGGATATCCCGTTAGGCGAAGTGTTGGACCTGCTCGATCTCGACGAGTTGTATCGCCTGCAATGGGGAGGCCGCGGCTCGGGACCCACCTACGACGCGATGGTGCGCGACGTCTTCGAGCCGACGCTCGCACGCCTCAAGGCCGAAGCGCTTCAAGGCACGTGGCTCCATCCGCAGGCCGTCTACGGTTACTTCCCCGTACAATCGTTAGGCAACCATCTCATCGTCTACGATCCGGCCGCGTATCGCAGCGACGGCGGGAGTCTGCGTGAGATCGCGCGGTTCCATTTCCCGCGCCAGGAAGATCGCGAGCGGCTCTGCCTCGCCGACTATTTTCGCTCGGTCGAATCCGGCGAGGTCGATGTGGCAGCCTTTCAAATCGTGACGGTCGGTCAAACCGCGACGCAGCGGTTCGATGCGCTGCAAGCCGCCGATCAGTACAGCGACGCGTACTTCAGCCACGGCCTCGCCGTCGAGGCGGCAGAAGCGACGGCCGAGTGGCTGCATCGGCGCGTGAAGCGCGAGCTCGCCGTCACCGCGGGGAAGAGGTATTCCTGGGGATATGGCGCTTGCCCCGACCTGGACGATCACACCCAGGTCTTCAAACTTCTGCCCGCGGAGTCCGCGTTAGGCATGCAGCTCACGAGTGCCTTCCAGCTCGTGCCCGAGCAGTCCACGGCGGCGATAGTTATTCACCATCCTGAGGCGAAGTACTATACCGTTCGAGAAACCGCAGCTCTTCCCTCCGCGAAAGAAGGGCCACGGGTCACGGGTCAAGGGTCACGGGTCGCGTGAACCGCGTCGAACGCCTCCTCGATCCCGAACGCGTTGTCGTCTTCGACGGCGCGATGGGCACGATGCTCTATCACAAGGGCGTGTTCATCAACCAGTGCTATGATGAGCTGGCGCTGAGAGCGCCGCAGCTCGTGCGTGAAGTGCACGATGCGTATGTGAAGGCCGGTGTCGATGCGATCGAGACCAATACGTTTGGCGCGAATCGCATAAAGCTCACCCAGTACGGACTCGAAACGCAGGTCACCGCGATCAACCGCGCGGCCGCGAAAATCGCGCGCGAGGCAGCCGGGGACGCACGCCTCGTCGCCGGCGCTGTTGGCCCGTTAGGCGTTCGCCTGGAACCCTACGGCCCTACCAGCATCCAGGAAGCATGTACCGCGTTCGCGGAACAGATCCAGGCGCTGGCCGAAGGCGGCGCCGACTGCATCATCCTGGAGACATTCAGCGACCTCGACGAGATCGCTCAGGGGATCGCCGCCGCGCGCAGCGTGAATCCTTCGCTCCCTGTGATCGCCCAGGTCACGATCGGCCAGGACTATTTGACTCCGTTCGGGGCGTCGCCGGAAGACGTGGCGCAGCGTCTCGATGCGTTAGGCGCCGATGTCATCGGGTTGAACTGCTCGGTTGGTCCGCAGATCATACTCGAAGCCATAGAACGCATGGTTCCGGTCACGCGACGCAAGCTCAGCGCGCAGCCAAACGCCGGTATGCCGCGCGACGTCGGCGGCCGGTCGATGTACATGGCCAGCCCCGAATACATGGCCACGTACGCGCGTCACCTCCTACAAGCGGGCGTGAAGGTCGTCGGTGGGTGTTGTGGGACGACGCCGGAGCACCTCCACGCGATGGTCGAAGCGATCCGCAGCATCGTGCCACGGCAGTCGCATTTCGTCGCCGCACCTAACGTGAAAGTCGCGACGGCCACGCGAGACGACGCGCGCGCGGACAGTCCGCCCAAGCCAGTGGGCGCGCAACCCGTGCCGCTCGCTGAGCGCTCCAAATGGGGGGGCAAGATCGCGACGGGGCAGTTCGTGACGTCGGTGGAGATCGTGCCTCCGCGCGGCGTGGATGCTTCGCAGATGCTGGCCGACGTCGGTCGTCTCAAAGCGGCCGGTGTGGACGCCGTAAACGTCCCCGACGGTCCGCGCGCGCAAAGCCGCATGGGCGCGGTGATGACGAGCGTACTCATCGAGCAGCACGTGGGCATTGAAACGGTCACGCACTACTGCTGCCGCGACCGCAACCTGCTGGGCATGCTCAGCGACTTGTTAGGTGCCTGTGCGCTCGGCCTGCGCAACTTCCTGCTCATCACGGGCGATCCGCCGAAGATGGGCCCCTACCCCGATGCCACGGCCGTCTTCGACATCGATTCGATCGGCCTAACGAATCTCGTTCGCAACCTGAATCACGGACTGGATCCCGGCGGCAACGCCATCGGTCAGCCGACCCGTTATGCGATCGGCGTCGGTGTGAACCCCGCCGCGATCGACCTGGCCCTGGAGCGCAAACGCTTCCACTACAAGGTCGAAGCCGGCGCCGAGTACGCCATTACACAACCGGTCTTCGACGTGGCACAGCTGGAACGTTTTCTCGCAACGCTGGATGGCGCGCGCATACCAATCATCGCCGGCATCTGGCCGCTCGTGTCGGTGCGCAACGCCGAATTCCTCGCCAACGAGGTGCCGGGTGTCGTCGTGCCAAAAGAAGTGATCGACCGCATGCGGCGCGCGAACGAGAAGTCCAAGGAGCACGCGATCCAGGAAGGGATTGCGATCGCTCGCGAGATGTTCGACCGGGTGCGCCCTGCCGTGCAAGGCGTGCAGGTCTCGGCGCCGTTCGGCAAGGTCGAGCTGGCCCTTCAGGTGTTTAAGAGTTAGGCGGCGCGTGGGGTTTCGACGTCCGCTTCACGTGTGACGCCGCGCTCGCGATATCGACGGAGCAGATCCACCGCGCCCGCGCTGGCCGCGAGCAGCAGCAAGCCTTGCACGGGGTAGCGGTATCGGATGTCCGCCTGGATGAAATAATGAATCAGCG
>JBFMFA010000214.1:0-5902 GCA_040753195.1 Gemmatimonadota bacterium
GCCGGTCACGTCGAGCTCGCCGCGGAGCTGCACCAGGTACGCCTCCAGGCCGCCGACATCCTGCGCAACATTCGCAGCGGCATCATCACCGTCGATCCCTCCGGCATGCTGCTCTACGCCAATCCCACGGCGAGCCGCTTGTTAGGCATGCCCCTCGAAGAACGCGTCGGCGAGCCGATTCTGCAGGTGCTCGAACCGGTCGCGCCGGTCCTCGCGCGCGCCCTCGAACGGGCCGCAAGCGACGGCGCACGCGTCACGCGTGCCGAAGGCACGATCACCGTCGGTCCCCGCAGTTTTCCGATCGGCCTCAATACCACCGTCTCCGACACCGTCGTTCCGGCCGACACGAGCAACGACGGCGCCGGCGGCAACGGCGGGGACGCCGCACCTAACGGCGCAAATGTCGTCACCAGCGCGACGGCGATCTTTCAGGACATCTCCGATCAGAAGCGCCTCGACATGCTGCACATGCGCGCCGAGCGATTGGAAGCCGTAGCCGAGTTGAGCTCTTCGCTCGCGCACGAAATCAAGAATCCGCTCGCGTCGATCCGCAGCGCCGTCGAGCAGCTCTCGCGCTCGCCGCGGAGCAATGCGGATGAACAAACGCTGGCCGCACTCATCGTGCGCGAGTCGGATCGCCTCTCGCGCTTGCTGTCGGAATTCCTCGACTTCTCGCGCGTCCGCGTGACGAAGATCGAGCAGATGGATCTGCTCGCGGTGACGCGTGGCGCGGCGAATCTCGCCGCGGCGCACCCGGATCGTCCGCGCGAAGTTACCGTGGAATGTCACTCGTCACTGCCCGCGCTCACCGTCGAAGGCGACGAGGACCTGCTGCATCGCGCCATGTTCAACCTGATCCTCAACGCCGTGCAAGCATCGCCCGCCGGTGGCCAGGTGCGCGTCGAGCTCGTCGCGTTAGGCGTGGAAGATGCGCCGGCGGGGATGACCTTCGATCGTGGCGGGGTCGCCGTGCGAGTGAGCGATGAGGGGCCGGGCATTCCACCGGAAATTCGCGACAGACTGTTTGACCCGTTCTTCACGACGAAGCAAGGGGGCAGCGGACTCGGACTGCCCATCGTCCATCGCGCCATCGAGGCGCATCGCGGTTTCGTCTTCGTCGACACCGATTCGCGCGGCACGCGCGTCACCGTCCTCCTTCCCACGTACCAGACAGATAACGGAGAGCTATCGTGACCGATCAAGCTCCCTCGCCCACGGTCCTCATCATCGACGACGAGTCGGGAATCACCGACTCATTGCGGATCCTGCTCAAGAACGAAGGCTTCACGCCGCACGTCGCGTTAGGTGGACAGGAAGGGCTGCAGCGTCTGAATGAAGTGGATCCGGATATCGTCCTCACCGACGTCCGCATGCCGAACGTGAGCGGCTTGCAGATTCTCTCGGCGGTGCGCGCGCGCACGCCGGATACGCCGGTGATTCTCATGACGGCCCAGGCGACCCTGCAGTCAGCCGTGCAGGCCGTGAATGAAGGCGCCTTCTATTATATCCAGAAGCCGTTCCGCAACGACGAACTCGTCGCCATCCTGCGCCGTGCCGCCGAAAACAAAAAGCTGCGGGTAGAAAACAAAACGCTCAAGCTGGAGATCAAACGGCGCGATACCAGTGTCGCCGCCCGGCCGATTGGGACGAGCAAAGCGTGGCTCGAAATCGTTAGGCTTGCCGAAACCGTCGCACCAACCGATTCGACGGTCCTCATCCAAGGCGAGAGCGGCACCGGGAAAGAAGTCATCGCCCGCTATATCCACATGCTGTCGGCGCGCAACGAGGGCCCCTTCCTCTCCATCAACTGCGGCGCGCTCCCAGAAAGTCTTCTGGAGAGTGAGCTCTTCGGTCACGTCAAAGGCTCCTTCACCGGCGCCGTCAAGGACAAGACCGGTCTCTTCTCCTCGGCTGAGGAGGGGTCGTTCTTCCTCGACGAAATCGGCGAGACGACCCCCGCCACGCAAGTAAAGCTGCTGCGCGTGCTGCAGCATCGTCAGGTCATTCCGGTCGGCTCGACGGAAGCGCAGCCGATCGACACGCGCCTCATCGCGGCGACGAATCGTGACCTCGAAGAGGAGATCCGTCGTGGCAATTTCCGCCGTGATCTGTTCTATCGCCTCAACGTCATTGCGCTGCATTTGCCGCCGCTGCGTGAGCGCGCGGAAGACATTCCGTTGCTCGTGGACGCATTCCTGGCTCGTCTGGCGGAGCATCGCTCTGAGCCGCCGAAGCAACTGAGCGACTCCGCGCTCGAGCTTGTGCAGCAGTACAACTGGCCGGGGAACGTGCGCGAGCTGGAGAATGCGCTCGAACGCGCCGTGATTCTCTCGGATACCGATGTGATTCCGCCGAGCGCGCTGCCAGAGCGTGTGATGTCGCGCGCGCCGGAACGCCTCATTCAGGACCGGCCCACGCCGAACCCCACGCTGGAAGCCATCGAACGGGCGTACATCCTCTGGGTGCTCAACAGCGAGGGCGGCAACAAGACTCGCGCGGCGGAAACGTTAGGCATCGATCCATCGACGTTGCACCGCAAGCTCTCGCGCTTCGGGAGCGAGGCCGCATGACGTTCGCGGCGGCGCTCCCTGCGGCGCCGGCGCAGCGTTCCGTCACGCACGATCGGGTACGGGTCGACCTGCTCTGCGGGGCGGCACTCGTCTTTCTTGCGGTTCTCGTCTTTGCCAACGCGCTCGCCAACGATTTCGTGCTGGACGATCGCGGCGTCCTTTTGGGCAACGTGCTGGTTCAAGACCTGGCCCGTGCATGGGAGGCTTTCTTCCATCCGTATTGGCCGGAGGCGTTAGGCGGCGGCCAATACCGTCCGTTGGGCATCGTGCACTTCGCCGTTGACTGGCGCGTGAGCGGCGGGAGTCCCGCATGGTTCCATGCCGTCAATGTCGCCTGGCACGCGCTAGCGACGTTGCTGGTCTGGCGCCTCGCGCGCCAGCTCATGCAGGTCTGGCCGGCCGCCATTGCGACAGCGCTATTCGCCGTGCACCCCGTGCACGTCGAAGCCGTCGCCAACGTAGTCGGCAGACTGGAGCTGATGGCCGCCGTCTTTGCGTTAGGCACCGTGCTGGCGCACCGCGCCCGATCATGGATCGCCGTACCGCTGTTCGCGCTCGGTCTCTTGTCCAAGGAGAGTGCGATCGTCGCACTCGCGCTTTGCGCCATCTCCGACCTCTGCCTCAGACCTCAGACCTCAGACCTTAGGCCTCGCCGGCTCTACATCGGCTACGCCCTCGCCATCATCGCGTACATCGCAGCGCTGGCGGCGATCTTCAGCGACCAGAATTTCAGCGTCACGACTGGCACCTTCGCCGATGTGTCCCTTGCGACTCGCCTCTGGACGATGGCGACGGTCGTGCCCGAGTACCTGCGGCTGCTCCTCTTTCCGGCGTCTCTTTCTGCCGACTATGAGCCGCAGGTCATTGCGGCCGTTCATGGATTCACCGTGGCGGGAGCCGTGGGTATCGCTGTCGTTATGGGCTACATCGCCGCAATCGTCGTGGCATGGCGCCGTGATCGTCGCAGTGCCTTCGCGCTGCTATGGGTTGCGATCGCCATCGCACCGGTCGCCAACGTCTTCTTCGCCTCCGGCGTGACGCTGTCAGAACGCTCGTTGTATCTCCCCAGCGTCGGCGCAATGCTCACGTTCGGTCTCGTGTGCGAGATGGCGCTCCCAAAGCGGCGCATGGTCGTACTCACCGCCAGCGCGGTGCTTCTCGCTGCAGGCGGCATCCGTACCTGGACGCGCACACCGGCCTGGCGCGATGACCGGTCGTACGTGCTGACGTTGATCGCCGATCACCCTGAATCGTACCGCGCACATTGGGTCGCTGGTCGCGTGTACAGCGCGACGGGTCAGTTGGCCGATGCGGAACACGAGCTCGCCCTGGCGCGTCGGCTTCACCCAAAGGCACCTAACGTCTACGTCGATGCGGCGGTTGTCGCCGAACGTTTGGGGAACGCGACCGCGGCCGCGACGCTCCGCGATACGGCGTTCGCCCTGCGCGCGCGGGGGTTGCGATGAACGCGAGCGCCCCCTGGTCGCGCGTCGACACATGGTGCGCCCTCGTCCTCGCCGCCGTCACGGTCGCCGCGTCGGCGATGGCCATCACCACGCAGCCGGTCGGAGTCTTTCAGGATGACGGCATGTATGTCGTCCTCGCGCGCTCACTCGCCGAAGGGGAAGGATACCGCTTCAGCAATCTGCCTAACGCGCCACACGGGACACACTTCCCGCCGCTGTACCCCCTCTGGCTGGCGCTTCTCTGGAAGATGAGCCCTTCCTTCCCCGCGAACGTGCAGCTCTTCAAGCTCGGCAACTCGCTGTTGCTCGGCGCGGCGGCTGTGGGAGCGTTCATGCTCGCGCGGCGCCAACTCGGCTTCCGCACGTGGCCGGCCGCGGGATTGAGTCTTGTCAGCGCCGCTTGCGCGCCGCTCATCTGGTTGTCCGCGATGGTCCTCTCGGAACCGGCCTTTCTCGCCGCGCTTTTCCCGGTGCTGTTGCTCGCGGAACGTGCGGCGACGACGCCAGGGTCGCGCAGCGCTGCCGCTGCCGGCGCGGCTGCCGGGGCGCTCGCCCTCCTGCGCTCGTTAGGCATGTTCATCGTTCCAGCGCTGGCGGTCGTCCTCGTCCTCAAGCGACGCTGGTGGGCTGCGGCTGCGGCCCTGCTTGCAGGAATTCTCGTCGTCGCACCGTGGCAGATCTTCACGATGCTGCACGCCGACGAACTCCCGCCGGCACTGGCGGGAAAGTACGGCAGCTATTTCGGCTGGGTCGTCGACGGAATGCGCGCCGGTGGATTCGCGTTCGTTACCTCTGTGGTGAAAACGAACGCGAGCCATACGGTGAACTTCCTTTCCGGTTCGCTCGGGATCGCGGCCGCGCATTGGGCGCTACGCGCCGTCGCGGTCGCGCTTCTTCTGGTTCTCTTTGTGGTCGGCGCTCGCCGGCTCGGCGACCGTGCTCCAGTGACCGCCGTATTCACCGCGATTTACGTCCTGACGGTACTGCTGTGGCCATTCCCGCCGCACCGGTTCTACTGGGGAATCATGCCGATTCTCGTGTTCACGGCGGCGTTAGGCGCTCGCGAAATCTACCGGGCGCTCGCATCCCGTCGTCCGCTTTACAAGCACGTGCTCTTGGCGGGGGCCACGGTTCTGGCCCTCATGTACGCGCGGCCGAATCTCCTCGGCACGCCGCGCTGGGAAGTCGCGGACGAGGAGCGCACCGTCGCCGAGCGGTCGCGAGCGGTGGCGCAGTGGGTGGCGCGCAACGCGGGGCCTAACGACCTCATCGCAACCGAAGACGACGTCCTGATTCATCTGTACACCGGACGTCCCGCGATCCCGCTCTTTGCGTTCACGCCGCACGAGTATGTCAAGCCGCAGACAACGGCCTACGCCCGCGCGACACTCGACACGCTGTTACGAACGTACGCGGTACGCTGGGTGCTCCCCGTGAACGTGATGGGCATTCACACCTCGCTTGCGCTTGCCCAGCGCGACTCGTCGCTTGTCCTGCGCGAGGGTCTTTCGCTCGGCGCGGTGTTCGAACGCGTGCGCGATGCGGATGACCTGGAGGGGCCGAGGCCATGACACCCTGGACGCGTCGCGATACATGGTGTGCGCTGATCCTGGGGGCGATCGCCACCATCGCGGTGACGCTGGCCATTACACCGCACCCGGTCGGTGTCTTTCAAGACGACGGGGCGTACGTGGTGCTGGCCAAGGCCCTCGCGCAGGGCGACGGCTATCGTTACATCAGCCTGCCTAACGCGCCAGGGGCGACTCATTTCCCGCCGCTGTATCCGCTCTTTCTCGCCGGCCTTTGGAAAATCGGGCCTGATTTCCCGGCGAATGTGCAGTTCTTCAAGCTCGCGAACGCCGGGCT
>JBFMFA010000215.1:0-5887 GCA_040753195.1 Gemmatimonadota bacterium
TGCCGCCGGCGGCGTGCATTATTATGACAAGGCGATGCAGCGTGAGGCGTGGGACTTCGCGCTCGTATCGTTGGCGGCGACGAGACGCCGCGACGGGTCCGTGCGGATGGTGTTCGGCGGCGTGGCAGCCCGCCCGTGGCGCGTAAGCGAGTCCGTGGAAGAAGACGTCGCGTCGGGCGGCCTCTCGGACGATGACTTCGCAACGCTGGCCGAACGCGCGTTATACGATGCCACGCCTCTTTCGAAGAACGGGTACAAGGTCAACATCGCGACCGCGCTGCTGGTGCGCGCGATGAAAACTCTCCACGCTAGTTAGGCGCAGATGACAATTCGCTCGTCGTACGCCGCGGCTGTGATGCCGGAGCCGCATGGTGCGATTCGTGTGCAGGAATTCCCGACGCCGACGCTCGAAGCCGGCGGCGTGTTGCTTCACGTGACCTTTTCGGAAGTCTGCGGCACCGACGTACACTTGCATCATGGGCGCCTGACTGGCGTACCGTTCCCGATTATCCCGGGACACGTATCCGTCGGAACGGTCGCCGCGTTAGGCTCGACGATCAATGACATTGAGGGTGTGCCGTATCGCGAAGGCGACAGCGTCACGTTCCTGGACGTACACGGGAGCTGCGGGCGGTGTTATCAATGCCTCGTTACGAAGCAGACGACGCGCTGTCCGTCGCGCAAAGTGTACGGCATCACGTACGGAATACGTGACGGACTCGCGGGCGGATGGTCGCAAGCGATCTACCTGAAGCCCGGGACGCATCTCGTTAGGCTCCCGCCCGAAGTGTCGCCCGAGACGTTCATCGGCGGCGGCTGCGGGCTCGTCACTGCTGTGCACGCCGCTGAGCGCGGCGAGCTGCGTGTCGGGATGACCGTGGCCGTGCTTGGCGTCGGTCCGGTCGGTCAGTCCGCCATCGCGCTCGCCGCGCTGTCCGGCGCGGTCCGGGTCATCGCTATCGGTGACCCGGCGTCGCGGCTCGAATTCGCCAAACGCATGGGCGCGACGGATGTGATCGGTCTTGATACCCCGCCGACTGAGCGCGCGGAACTTGTTAGGCGCGCGACCGGCGGGCATGGCGTCGATGTGGTGATCGAGGCGGCCGGCGCGCCTGACGCGGTGGCGCAAGCACTCGACATTGTGCGTGACGGCGGGCGCGTGGTGATCGCCGGGCAGTATACGGACGTGGGCGACGTGCGCATCCATCCACACTATCAGATCAACCGCAAACACGTAGAGATTCGTGGCTGCTGGGGGTCTGACTATTCGCACGTGCATCGCGCAGTTCAGATCGCTGCACGATTTGGCGATCGTGTCCCATGGCGCGAAATGATCGGTGGGCGATTTGGTCTCGCCGATGCGGGTAAAGCCTTAGCGGCCGTTGAGCGGCGCGAGGTGACCAAAGCCGTGATTGTTCCGTAGCCGAGGTCGAGCCGGGGTCACATCGATGGAGTGCTCTTTGCATCGCAGCGCTCTACGCAACTGCGATGAGAGGAGTCTATGCAGGACCCATACGTCATCATGACCATCGTGATCGCACTCGCGATCATTGTCGGATTCTTTGTGTGGCAGCGTCAGCGGGGCGGGCGTTTACAGACCAAATACGGACGCGAATACAATCGCGCCGTCGACGAACTCGGCCGAGTCCGCGCCGAACGTGAGCTGACCACGCGCGAAAAACGCGTGCGTGAGTTCAATCTTGCCCCCCTAACGCGAGAACAGCGTAATCGCTTTGTGGCGAGTTGGCGCATGATCCAGGAGCAATTCGTCGACGATCCAGCGGGCGCCGTCGCGCAGGGTGATCGGCTCGTCGAGGACGTAATCGATGCGCGCGGATATCCGATCGCCGATTTCGATCAGCGCATCGCCGATCTTTCGGTGCACCATGCGCGCATCGTCGACGACTATCGCGCGCTACGCGAGATCGGGCACCGGCATCGGCGACGAGAAGCGAGCACTGAAGATCTGCGTCAGGCGCTCGTACACTTCCGCGCCGTGTTCGAAGACCTTCTCGAGGATCGGGAACATGCTGTCGAGCGCGTGGTCGAAGTGCCAGTTGAGCGTGAAGCGGTTCGCGCGACGCGGACGGGCGAATCCCTGCGACGACCAGACTCAGAAGTGCGGCCGTAGAGACCGTCTGAGCAGTAGCTGGCGGCTTGGCGGACCCACAGCCTCACAGCCGAGAGCTTTTAGTTCAACACTTTTGTTGAAGGATTAGCCGAATCCGAGTACCTTGCTCGGCATGAAGGCACCCGAAGTTTCTCTTTCTGGGTATCGCGGGACGCGCGCCGAGCTGCTGGTAGCACTCAAGAAGACGCAACCTGTTACGGTACAAGAACTTGCCGATCAGTTTGCCGTCACGGCGAACGCGCTACGCAGGCACCTGAAGGAACTCGAAGCGGACGGAACAGTTAGCTACAGCCGCGTCGTACAAGGTGTCGGCGGCCCTGTTTACGCCTATTCGCTCACCGCACAGGGAGAGGCCCTTTTCCCGCGCGCGTACGATGAGGCGCTCACTGAGGCGCTTGAAGTGCTCCGCGAACGCGTTGGCGTCGACGCGGTGGTGGAGGTGTTCCGTCGACGCTGGGAGAGCCTCGCGGCCGAACGGATGCCCGAGCTCGCGGCGCTGCCGCTCGCAGAACGGGCGAACCGACTGGCCGCGCTCCTTTCGTCGTTAGGCTACATGGCCGAGTCGGAGGCGGGGACGCTCCGGGAGCGCAATTGCGTGATCCGAGGCGTTGCCGAACGCTTCCCCGAAGTCTGCGCCGCTGAAGCGAAGTTTCTCGAGGCGTGGTTAGGCGCCCACGTCGAGCGTACGCAGCACATCGCTAGCGGTGCCGCGTGTTGTGAATACTGCATTCAATCCCATGCGCCGCAGCCCGCTGCGGCAGGTGGCGAACCGACTCATGAGTAGCACGATCGAATCACTGGTCACTCGCGAATACAAGCACGGCTTCGAGACCGACATCGCAGCCGACACGCTGCCGCCTGGACTCAACGAAGACACCGTCCGCGCGATCTCGGCGAAGAAATACGAGCCGGCATTCCTGCTCGAATGGCGGCTCAAGGCGTATCGCCGGTGGCTCACCATGAGCGAGCCGCACTGGCCCAACGTGAAGTACGAGCCCATCGACTATCAGGGCGTGTCGTACTACTCGGCGCCGAAGACGGCGAAGCCGTTAGGCAGCCTCGACGAACTGGATCCGAAGATCAAGGAAACGTACGACAAGCTCGGCATCCCGCTGCATGAGCAGAAGGTGCTCGCCGGCGTTGCTGTCGACGCTGTCTTCGATTCGGTGTCGGTCGGCACGACGTACAAGGAAGAGCTGATGAAGCACGGCATCATCTTCTGCTCCTTCGGCGAAGCCGTGCGCGAACACCCCGACCTCGTCGAGAAATACCTCGGCTCCGTCGTGCCCTACAGCGACAACTTCTTCGCCGCGCTGAATTCGGCGGTCTTTAGCGATGGCTCGTTCGTATACGTGCCGAAGGGTGTGCGCTGCCCGATGGAGCTGTCGACATACTTCCGCATCAACGCGGCAGATACTGGGCAGTTCGAGCGCACCCTGATCATCGCCGATGAAGGCGCGTACGTGAGCTACCTCGAGGGATGCACGGCGCCAAAGCGCTCAACGAATCAACTGCACGCGGCTGTGGTAGAGCTGGTGGCGCTGAAGGGCGCGACCGTGAAGTACTCGACCGTGCAGAACTGGTACGCCGGCGACGAAGAAGGTCGCGGCGGCATCTACAACTTCGTCACCAAGCGCGGCAAGGCGTTAGGCGATGACTCCAAGATTTCCTGGACCCAAGTCGAAACTGGCTCGGCGATCACGTGGAAGTATCCCAGCGTGATTCTGCAGGGCGATCGTTCGGTGGGTGAGTTCTATTCGGTGGCCGTCGTGAACAACTATCAGCAAGCGGACACCGGAACGAAGATGATTCACATCGGCAAGGATACGAAGTCGACAATCGTCTCCAAAGGCATCTCGGCGGGACGCGGAAATAATTCGTATCGCGGCCGAGTGCAGGTGCTGCCGAAGGCGGAACGTGCGCGGAATTACACGCAGTGCGATTCGATGTTGATCGGGAATCGGTGTGGAGCGCACACGTTCCCGTACATCGAGGTACAGAACAATTCATCGATCGTAGAGCACGAGGCGTCGACGTCCAAGATCGGTGAAGACCAGATCTTCTATCTGCGGCAACGCGGCCTAACGACTGAAAACGCGGTATCGATGATCGTCGCCGGTTTCTGCAAGGAAGTGTTCAAGGAGCTTCCGATGGAGTTTGCGTTGGAGGCTCAGCAACTACTTGGGATCACGTTGGAAGGAAGTGTAGGATAAACAGGTAGGTCTAAGGCCGAAGGTCTAAGGTCAAAGGACGAACCTTAAACCTAGCGCTCGTCCTTAGACCTTAGACCTTAGACCTTAGACCTTTTTGAAAGAATGACTTTGTTAGAGATCAAGGACCTAAAAGCCAACGCCGGCGACAAAGAAATCCTTCGCGGTATTTCGCTGGCCGTCGGCCTCGGCGAAATCCACGCCATCATGGGGCCTAACGGGTCCGGCAAAAGCACGCTGGCTCAGGTGCTCGCTGGGCATCCGGCGTATGAGGTAACCGGCGGATCGGTGACGTACGAGGGAAAGGATCTCCTCGAGATGGATCCCGAGATTCGCGCACAGGCCGGCGTCTTCCTCGCGTTTCAATATCCGGTCGAGATCCCGGGCGTATCGAACGCCTACTTCCTGCGCTCGGCGTACAACGAGAAGCGTAAAGCACAGGGTCTTCCTGAAGTCGATCCGATGGACTTCCTCGACATCATGGAAGCGAAGCTGAAGTACGTCGACCTCGACGCGGCGATGCTCAATCGGTCGGTGAACGCGGGGTTCTCGGGCGGCGAGAAGAAACGCAACGAGATTTTGCAGCTCGCGGTACTGGAGCCGAAGCTCGCGATTCTCGATGAGACAGATTCTGGTCTCGATATCGACGCGCTACGCACCGTCGCGGACGGCGTGAACAAGATGCGCGGGGCGGATCGTTCCTTCATCATCGTCACGCACTATCAGCGGCTGCTGAATTACATCGTCCCCGACTACGTGCACGTGCTCGCCCACGGGAAGATCGTTAGGTCGGGTGGCAAGGAGCTGGCGCTCGAGCTGGAAGAGAAGGGCTACGACTGGCTGACGACGCCGGCAGGAGCACGGTCGTGACCACGTCGTACCGCGAGCAGTTCGCGACACAGATCGAGCGGGAGCGGCACGGCGGGGATCGGCCTGCGTGGTTGACGGCGCGCCGACGCCAGGCGCTGGCGCGATTTGAAGCGTTAGGCATTCCCACCACGAAGAACGAGGACTGGCACTACACGTCCCTGGCGCGTCTCAACGAGACGATGTTCGAGCCGATGGCGCCGGCTGCGTCGGAAGTCCGGGCCGGCGACGTGGCCGAATACGCGTTTGGCGAAGAATGGCCAACGGTCGTGTTCGTGAATGGCCGCTATTCGGCGGCTTTGTCTTCGCTGCGCGGGCTCAGCTCCGGCGTGCAAGTCATGCGGCTAGCCAGCGCTGTCATGGAAGAGCCAACGCTGCTCGAACAGTACCTGACGCGCATCGCGTCGTTCGACGAGCATGCGCTCACGGCGTTGAATACGGCGTTTTTGCACGACGGTGTGGTCCTGCACGTGCACCGCGACGCGAACATCACGACGCCGATTCACATCCTGAACTACTACGACGCTGCCGCTGCCGGCGGCGTGGATCATCCGCGCGCCTTGATCGTAGTCGAACGCAACGCACGCGCGACAGTCATCGAGCAATACGTTGGTGTCGACAACACGACGTATTTCACGAACGCGGTAACAGAGATCGCGGTGGCTGATGGCGCCACGTT
>JBFMFA010000216.1:0-5863 GCA_040753195.1 Gemmatimonadota bacterium
GAACGTGTACACCTTGTTAGGCGGCGAAGGGTGCGGCTGTACGCTGAACGGGTTGTACATGTTCGATGGGAAGCAGCACGGTGATCATCAGACTCGCATCGAGCACGCCGAGCCGAATTGCTTCAGCCGCGAGATCTACAAGGGCATTCTCGATGATGAGTCGCATGGCGTGTTCAACGGCAAGGTGTATGTGCACCCGGTCGCGCAAAAGACCGACGGCAAGCAGACGAACAACACCCTGCTCTTGTCTGAGCGCGCGAAGATCGACACGAAGCCTCAGCTGGAGATCTTCGCCGACGACGTGAAGTGCACGCATGGCGCGACGATCGGTCGGATCGACGAGACGGCGCTGTACTACATGAAGAGTCGCGGTATCTCGCATGAGACGGCGCGCAAGCTGCTCACCTACGCGTTTGCGGCTGATGTTTTGGAGACGATCGAGCTGGAGCCGTTGCGCGATGGGCTGGAGCGGCTGACGCTGGAACGTTATGCAGGCGTGGAGGCGGGAGCCTAACGATGGGCCACGCGGTGCTCCAAGGGACAGGGGTCACGGGTCACGGGTCAGGCGCCTGGGACGTTGAGCGCGTGCGCAAAGACTTCCCGATCTTGTTCACGAGTGCGCATGGGAAGCCGCTTGTGTACCTCGATAACGCGGCGACGAGCCAGAAGCCGCGCGCCGTGATCGATGCGATGCACAATTTTTATGAGCACAGCAACGCGAATGTGCATCGTGGCGTGCATTGGCTGAGCGAGAAGGCGACCGCGCTCTACGAGGGTGCTCGTGAGAAGGCGCGCAGATACTTCAACGCGCGCTCAACGCGCGAGATCATCTACACGCATGGCACGACCGAGGGGATCAACCTCGTTGCGCATTCATTCGGCTCAGCGTTCGTGCGGCCGGGCGACGAGATCATCATCTCCGAGTTGGAGCACCACTCGAACATCGTCCCGTGGCAGATGCTCTGTCAGCGTAACGGCGCGAAACTGCGCGTCGCTCCGATCGACGACAGCGGACAGTTGATCCTCGAGAAGTTTGCGGCGCTGCTCAACGAGCGTACGCGGCTGGTCGCCATGGCGCACGTAAGCAATTCGCTGGGCAGCGTGCTCCCGGTTGCCGATGTCATACGACTGTCGCACGCCGCGGGTGCCAAGGTTTTGCTGGATGGTGCACAACGCGCTCCGCACCATCGCATCGACGTGCAGGCGTTAGGCTGCGACTTCTACGCGTGCTCAGGACACAAGATGTACGGTCCGACCGGTGCCGGCATTCTGTACGGACGTGAAGAGTTGCTCGAGCAGATGCCGCCATTCCTGGGCGGTGGTGACATGATCGAAAGCGTGACGTTCGAGAAGACGACGTATGCGCAGCTGCCGATGAAGTTCGAGGCGGGGACGCCGGATATTGCGGCGGTAGCCGGGCTTAGTGCGGCCATCGACTACATGGAAGGGCTGGATTTTGACGCGTTGAGCGCGCATGAACACGCGCTGATGGTGGAGGCGTCTCAGCGTTTGGCACAGGTCCCTGGCGTTAGGCTCATCGGAACGGCCAAGGAGAAGGCCGCGGTTGTAAGTTTCGTCCTGGAGGGCGTGCATGCGCACGACGTGGCCAGCGTGCTGGATTTCAACGGCGTGGCGATTCGCGCGGGACATCATTGCACGCAACCTCTGATGCGCCGCATGGGCGTCACGGCCACCGGCCGAGCGTCATTCGCGATGTACAACACGCGGGAAGAAATCGATGCGCTCGTTGCTGGCCTGCACGAGGTCCGTCGTGTCTTTGGCTTGCTTTAACCTTTGACCTTCGACCTTTGACCTTGAGTTCAGAGCTAGAAGCCCTTTACCAAGAGGTCATCCTCGACCACAACCGGAATCCGCGCAACTTTCGCGAGATGCCGGACGCGACGCGCCACGTCTCTGGACGCAACCCGTTATGCGGTGACGAAGTTACCGTGTACGTGAAGCTCAAGAACGATGTGATCGAAGACGTGAGCTTCGGGGGGAAGGGGTGCGCGATTTCCAAGGCGTCTGCGTCGCTCATGACGAACGCGATCAAGGGAAAGTCGCTGAGCGAGGCACGCGAGCTATATGACCGGTTTCGCGACCTCGTTACGGCGTCGCCTACACAAACGGCGGGGAGCACAAC
Organism: Gemmatimonadota bacterium; assembly: GCA_040753195.1. Lineage (GTDB taxonomy): Bacteria > Gemmatimonadota > Gemmatimonadetes > Gemmatimonadales > Gemmatimonadaceae > DASYRX01. Next base: position 2,144 of record JBFMFA010000216.1, read on the forward strand.
GGACAAGTCGTTAGGTCGGCTCGCTGTGCTTGGTGGCGTCGCCCGCTTCCCCGCGCGTGTCAAATGCGCGACGCTCGCGTGGCACGCCCTCCAGAATGCAATTACCGACGGTGAGGCCGAGGTCACAACTGACGACCAGTTGTAACCGTGACCGGTGACCCTTGACCCCTGACCCGTCGTTAGAGGACCTCGAACCCGGGATCCCGCAGAGCGTCGACCTCGGCGACGGTCGGCGCGTCTGTCTCATCCGCGTGGGTGAGCAGGTGTTCGCGCTGGAGGACCAGTGCTCGCATCAAGCGATGCCGCTGTCAGCGGGGTATGTGCTGACACCGAACGAAACTTCGGGTCCTCCGCAGATTGAATGCTCGTGGCATGGCGCGCGCTTTCGCTGTGATACCGGCGAAGCCATCCGCGGCCCCGCTACGGATCCCGTGCCGACCTACGAAGTGACGATCGATAACGGACGCATCAAAGTCGGCAAGCGCCTGAATCGTTAGGCGCGCACGAAGAGTCCGGTCTCCAGGAGCGCGTCAGCATCGATGGCATCGACGGCGGTGCCAGCATCGGGGTTAAACACGTACGGCGTCCCCGTCACCGGTCCGCGCAGGTACAAGGAGTGCGGCCTGGCATAACGGATCTGTACACGTCGTCGGACGAACTCAGGTGTCGAATGCGGCGTCATGCTCCCGTCGGTCATGATGGTCCCTTTCCCTGTTCACGTCCCCCACCATAGCGGCCTTCCCTTCCGCCTTCCGCCTTCCGCCTTACGCCTTACGCCTTACGCCTTACGCCTTACGCCTTACGCCTTACGCCTCACCCTGCCCTCGCGAACTGCCTAACGCTTACGTCGCTCTCTGTTCGGTGACGCAACCCGACCGACGCGAGCGACCGGAGCGCGAGTGCATCCAACACCGCAACACAACCAAGCTCCCGCCGGGCATCGACGCGATCTGTCGAGAAGAACCCGGCACAACGCAGCGCCGTTTCCGGAATCCACTCCCATCCTGCCAGCGTCTGCCGCATCCCTGTCTCGACCTGCAGCAACTCGGTCGCGCGATCCTCAAGATCGGCAACGCACGACGCGCGCACTTCGCCGCGCGCAGCCGCTTCGGCCACGTGCCACATGAGCTGCCAGTCGCACGCCTCCCACTCGCCTAACAACGCCAGTTGCTCGCGCACCGACCACGGCAGGCGCAGCGCTTCGGCACGCGTCATCAACTCGCGCGTGAAGAGGTCGACCAGCGTGCGACGCAGCGACGGCAGCCGGGTGCGCCCCACGATCCACTCCGCGACATCCTGCGGCGTCGGGTTCGGACGGGAGCTCACAGCCGCGAGAACGCGCTTGGTGCCGCCCACCCCGTCGTCCAGCGAGAACATCACGGTGACTCGCGACGTGCGGCGGATATGGCGTACTTCCCAGCGATCGGCGGCGAGAATCGCAACCGGACACCACGGAGCTGCATCGACGATTGGCTTGAGCTGCGCGGACGTCGGCCGCACGTCCAGGCAATCGATCAAGAGAATGGACCCGAGAGGCGCTGCCTCGTCGGTGTTTCGGCGGGCCGCCGCGTAGGGGGGCTCGATCACCATCGAACGGAGTGTGTCGCTCATGGGCCGGAGGATAGGAGTGCGCAAAAGGCGTGTACACTCGGATTAGTACTAGTCAATCTGAGTGTGTGCGCTTCGTTACAGCTCGTTCGCGATTTCGCCGCTATTCGGGGTCGTGGCGACGCTCGCCACTCCCCCTTCTCTCCCCTGGAGCATGACTGCATAACGAAGGAGGCCGACTTCGTTGGTGACGCCAAGTGCCCGGCGGATCGACGCCCGGTGGAACTCGATGGTGCGGTGGCTGAGGCCGAGCTGGTCGGCGATCTGCTGCGACGTCTTCCCCTCGCCGATGAGGCGCAGAATCTGTTTGTGGCGCGGCGTTAGGCGATCGAGCACAGGATCTTCGATCGCGGAGCCGTCGCGCTGGGTATGCCGGGGGATCTTGGGGGAGATGTAGCGCTTCCCCTGCATCACCTGCGTTATCGCATCGTTCAGCTCCTCGGCGGAGGCCTCCTTGGGGATGAAGCCGTGCGCCCCGCCGACCATCGCCGCGTCGGCCATGGCCCGATCGACATGCATCGTCACGATCATCACCTTGAGCGACGGGAAGCCCTTGACCAGCTCCGGCAAGAGGTCGAGGCCGTTACGGTGCGGCATGGAGAGGTCGAGCAGCAGCAGGTCCGGCTTCTTGCCTCGGACGGCGTCGACGACGTCCCGGCCGTCGTGAACGACACCGACGACGTCACAGTTGGGGCGCAGGATGGCGCGGAGGCCCTGACTGACCAGTGGATGGTCGTCGGCAATGAGGATCGCTGTACGGCGCAGCATATCAGTTTCCTTCCCCTTCCGTAGCCGGGACTTCGACACGCACCACCGTGCCGGCGCCTGGCTGCGATTCGATGTCTACGCGGCCGCCCGCATAACGAGCGCGTTCGGCCATGCTCACCAGACCAAGGCCGCGCGCACGATCGTGCTGCGTCATGTCGAAACCGCGGCCTTTGTCCGCGACGGTCATAACGACGCTGCCATTGCGCTGGGCGAGGGAGATAGTGGCGTGTTTGGTATTGGAGTGCTTCTCGGCGTTGCGCAGCGCTTCCTGCGCGATGCGATAGAGGATGAGTGCGTTGTCTTTCGGCAATGTGACGTTCTGCGCAGCGGAGGTATCGACGCTGACGTCAAAGCCGGATGCACCGCGGATGTCCGTTGCGAGCGAGTGCAGCGCAGTTACGATGCCGGCTTGCTCGATGATGGACGGGTGTAGGCGGTGAGCGACTTTGCGGAGCATAACGCCAAGGTCGCTCAGTTCCTCTCGTAAAGCTGTGATGCGGTGCCGCTGGCGATCGTGACCGCCGGCGCCAAGGGAGTATTCGCCCGTCCAGCCGTCGAGTTCATGCTGGAGCAGGGCAACGCGTTGCAGGGCGTCGTCGTGCACTTCACGGGCGACCCACGCGCGTTCGTCTTCCTGGGCGGCGAGGAGGCGTTTGGCGTGTTCGCGATGCAGCGCGACGATGCGGCGCTGGTAGAAAACGAGAGCTGCGCCCAGCGCAAAGAGGATGACGCCTAACGCAAGTGCGGAGGCGACGTAAACCTGACCGATGAACTGCGCTGAACCGGACACAGCTGGTGGGGGATTAGCCGTTCCCGCTGAGAAAGTTGGCGGACGGCTGGAAATCCGCTAGGCGTGTTTGGAACCGAGTTGGTTGCGGCAGTCGTCGAGCTGACGGCGCAAGGCGAGGTTGCGGCGCTGGAAAATTGCCAGCGCCGCTCCGAGGGCGAAGACCAGGAGGCCTAACGCGATCCCGGAGGCTATGTAGGCTTCAGCGACAAATTCCGGGGAAGCGGACATAGCATGCCAACGGTCATGAGGATGAACGCGAGAATGTCAGCGCGAGCTTTGAATAGGAGCACTTGTTTCAGCAACGGAACGTTGTCTTGCAGCAAAACCATGGCCGTGGGACCAAGCGTGACTCCAAGAGCAAAGTAGAGCGAGAGACCGAGTGTGATCCAAAACCAGTCTTCTCGGGTTAGACGGTCACTCGACGCAACGCTGCGACTCACGAGCGTATAGACGCTGGCCGCCAGCAGTGCGAGTTGCAGCAGGGGACCTGTCTTGTCGCCGAAAGAAGCCAGACCCTCCCACACGAGACCTATGACGAGCGTCGCGGGAACGAG
>JBFMFA010000217.1:0-5858 GCA_040753195.1 Gemmatimonadota bacterium
GCAGATCAACGATGCGATCACGTGGGCGAAGGGTGAGAAGCTCAAGCTGGTGATCCGAGGTGGGCGCGACGCTATTCACGTGGCCGACCGTCTCAAGGCGGAGAACGTGCCGGTGATACTCACGTCGACGATGGCGGCGCCGGATCGGAACTACGAAGGGTACGACGGCGCGTACCACATGCCCGCGCGGCTCTTCGAGGCCGGCGTGAAGTTCGCGATTGCTGGAGGGTCGGGCGCTTTGTACAGCTATCGCCTGCCATGGGATGCTGGTGTGGCTGTGGCGTTTGGCCTACCTGAGGAGGAGGCACTCAAGGCGGTGACCATCAACGCGGCCGAGGTGATGGGCATCGCCGACCGGGTCGGGTCGCTGGAGGTTGGCAAGGATGCAACGTTGATGATCACGACGGGCACGCCGCTCGATATGACGTCCAACATCGAGCAGAACTACATCCAGGGGCGTGAGGTGAACATGATGGACATCCAGAAGTTCTTCTTCGAGAAGTACCTAACGAAGATCCAGCAGAAGAAGAAGGTCGCGATGTAGGGTCGGTCGACGCTGACGATTGAAGGGGTGGCCTAACGCATGGGCGTTGGGTCACCCCTTTGATCTAGTCGCTCGTTCCGCCTAACGCGGCGGTGTGAGCTTGCCTTCAATCTCCTCGTAGATCTTGCGGACGGCGAAGAAGACGGAGGTGGCCGTGATGAAGACGATGCGCCGATAGCGCTCAACATCGCGCGGGTGGAGGTCCCTTCCACCAAGCCACGAACGATGACGGCGCGACGGTCGATTGAGAGCGGGCTCATGGGAGTAACTTTTGCTTGAGCGCTCAAGCGGCAAGTATCCGGCAGGCAATAAAAAAGCCGCCCCGAAAGGCGACTGTGACGCGCAGTAGTCAGCTATTCTTTAGCCGCTTTCCAGCGCGCCTTCGCGGCGCGCCGCGCAATGTCTTTGCGTTCTTTCGCGGATAGGGCGGCGGCTCGCGCCTTCCCGCCCTTCAGGCCGCCACGACGGCCCAAAGCCACCGCTGCGGGGTTCTTGCGTTTGGGACGCGTCCCTGTGGCTTCTGCGACCACTCGTGCGGCGATTTGGTTCATATCTGGACTACTTGAGCGCTTAGGCATACGCCGCAATATTAGCTATGCACACTACACTTCGGGAGGGTCGGTGTTATGGGAGTTGTCATGATTAAGTGCCCGAACACGGGTCGGGCGGTACCGACGGGCATTGCTATGAGCAAGGAATCGTTTAAGTCATCGATGCTCATGAATAACTCCGTGCGTTGCGCGGCTTGCGGACAGGAGCACGTTTGGAGTTCCCCGCAGGCTTGGGTTCAAGACTGAGCGCTGGTTCTACGGCATCTAGTAGCTGACGCTGCGCATAACGAGGACGGCCGCCGACGTGCAGATCATGCACGAGACGGCCGTCTTGCTCGATGCGCGTCGTAAGGCTCAGTAACTGCTACTCGTAATGGTTCCCGATGAGCGACCCACGAACGCCCTCGAATGGCAATGCGCGCACCAAGCCGTTCTAGCACTTGGAGACCGGATACCATGAACGTCACATACGTCTGCTCATTTTCTTCGTGCCCCGCGCACGAGTAGAGCGTCTGAATGCCAGCACGCCGCGTTGAGCAGCCGGACTAATGGCCTGATTTCGCAGTCGATCTGCGCATAGGGAACACGCTTGCTTGAGCGCTTACGCATGGGCTAGGTTCTTAGATCCATGACCACAGCAACGCAGCGAGTCTGTTTGTTCTGCAAGCGCACGAAGCTCACCCGCGAGCATATCTGGCCAAACTGGATCGCGCGCCTGTGGGCGAGCGAGACAGATTGGAGCCCGGGTCGCATCGACTATGAGAGCGGAGAACATCATGAGTGGAAGGCAAAGTCGATGGAGGCAGTAGCGAAGGTTGTGTGCGAGCAATGCAACGGAGGATGGATGCACGACCTTGAAAGTTGTGCGGCTCCAATCCTGAAGCCGTTGATACTGAACGCCTCGACGCCGCATGACCTGTCAGTTCGCGATCTCTCCACCCTCGCTGCATGGGGCACGTTGCGGTCTATGGTTTTCGCTGCAACCCTCCCGGAGCCCGAGGCCCGGTTCCACACCACAGACGAGTATCGGCAATTCGCAGCGTCGCGATTGCCGCCCACCAAGGCTTATATGTGGCTAGCGAGGTTTCCGAGAGGGAAACCAGGCGCCGGTCATGGCGTGCACACTCGAATCGCCGCGAATGGCAGTTTTGCGATTGCACAAATCAACTGCATCATCGGTCAAATAGCATTTCAAGTCATGCAATGGCGCAGTCGAAAGAAACCGTTTTCGATTCCGGCTAGCTCCGGATGGCACAACGCTACTCTGCAAGTTTGGCCGCTTGCCGGACACACGGTTTCGTGGCCGCCGCCGGTGCACCTCGACCTGAATCTTCTGAACCAGTTCTGCGGTCGCTTTTTGCCGGTTGAGTATCGATTTTACCCGATTTTCTGAGCGCTTTGTCATCGCGTTCAGGATGTGTTAGGCATCTCGCCAGTTGAATGTCACAGTTCAAATCCGGTCGAGTTTTAGGTCGACGTGCCTAACGGAGATGGCCTTCAGCTGCGCCGCAGTCTATAGACGCACACGTGGCGCAGCGCATGTGTGCCATCCTAACGAGATTGCGGCGGCCGCTACAGAGCCGTGTTAGGCAGCGAGTTTCAGATAGGAGGCGGTTCGTAGCTTCCGAGTCGAACGATATCCGTTGCCGAACGACCGAGTCCGTCCAATCCCGGGAACAGCGACGCGGCAGTTATGTTCATTGTGCGGAGCTGCGCAAGAAAGACATGCTTCAGGTCTTTCGGGATAATAAGCCGGCCGTGAGCCAGCTCTGTTTGCGACGACTCCACGTGAGCGGTGCAGAGTGTATCCGCAACGTTAACATCTAACGGTGCGACGGCGACAAAATGTCCCCGTTGTGCGATCATTCGATCAGTTTTTACTGGCGACGAGAAAGGCAAGACCTGAGGCTGAGTAGCTTCACGTAGCGACTTCACGAGTTCCGTGATGTCGCGGGTATGCACTTTGAAGTGCTTCTGGAGCGCTGTCGGTTCAATCGTCCATACAGCTCCGTCGCAGTCGGGCGCTTCTGCACACGCAAAGTATGCTGCCACGTAGGGAGAGGCTGTCCAGTCGAGCAGACGAGTGGGCGCGCCGTAGTGCTGCATAATCGGCCACCAGTTAACAAAGTGATCAGTTCGCGGGATCAGCTGCGGCGGCAGGAAGGGCAGCGCACCTTCCCGAAACTCCCGTAATGCGAGATCCTCCAGCTGCAGCGCGAGCTTTTGGTCTTTGAGTGGACCCAGAGCACGTTGAATGCTTGTCTGCAAATCCCATGAGTCCCGAGGCTGACCTCGGTAAAAAAAGGTCGGCACCAACACACTGTGCGGCGTTGTGGTCTCGGCGATTGCAGCAGCGAAATCGCCCCAGCTTTCTACACGCAAAGTCTCCCACGAAGAGGCGCTCATTTTCCTCAACTTCGCTGCCTAACGGCGCGACGTTCTGCTGCGCCGCATATCATAATTTTGCGCGCATGGCGAAGCACATGCGCGCCCTCCACCAGAGTCTGCGGCGGCTGCAGCAACGGCTCGTTAAGCTTCGCCGGAGCTGAGCGTTGAATTCGGCTCGGACTCCGGGGCTGCCGCTTCCAACAAGGGGGGTACATCACGAGCTAGGGCTGCATCCACTTCCGCCGAGGCATCTTCCTGCTTCTTTGCTTCGGCAGCTGCACCCTCCGCAGCCTTTGCTGCATCCTGCTCTAGCTTGGAAACATAAGCGTGACCAAACACGTCCCGATACGCGGCTGCAAAGAAATCTGTTTCTCGAAATTCGAGGAAGAGAGGCCAAGTGTGGTAAGCGTTTGCGGTTAGAGTTGAGTCGGAACTCCCGACTCGTCGCATTAACGTTGCGGCTTCATCATACTTGTCGCGAAGTACTAGATCGGCGAGACAAAACTCGTGACCCGCGGCGCTCCAATCCACACTTTGCAGGATTCGCATCGCCTCCTCCGGTGCGCCGGAGCGTTTCAGCGCTTGCACATAGTTCACCAGCATTGCCCTGCGTTTCCACTCGCTGGAGTATTGCCTCTGAGACATGGCGAACGCTCCGAGCATCCGCCCCCGTGCCCAAATGCGGCTCGTTAGGGTGTCGTACGCCAGCATCATCAGATGCTCATCTGCATCACTGAGTTCTTCGGGCAGCGTTTTGCGCCACAACGTCTGTCCTAGCTTCACACCAACTTCCAGAACTAGCTCACAGGCATCAAAGAAGTAATCCGGACCGAGTCCCAGCTGTGTTCCTTCGCTCGGAAGCTTCTCGCTCGCAACGCCGTGTTCGCGGCATGTGTTGAGATACTGCTCGCTGACGATGCCGTCACAGTGGGTTAGCAAGTTGCGGCGTTGAGATCTCTCAACAAAGTCCGGCCAGCGGTCGAAGCCCGTGAGCTTTATGTCGAATCGAGTCGCAAGTTGAGCGAACTGGTCTGGATAACTCTTACGGCGTAGGGCCTCGATGTCCTCGTCCAAAACTTGTTCCTTGAGAGCGTCGAGCGACGGAGCCGCTAGCACGTCACTAAAGCTCAACTGTCGGTTGATACTGCCAAAGAGCTGCGGCTTGCGCGTGTAAATTGCTCGGAGCAGGTCGCCGACGAATGCGTCGAACGCCGCAAATAGAGACAAATACAAACCGACTTCTATTGCCCCCGGAACGTCGGAATTCCGAAATCTCTCAAATCGTTGCAATACGAGCGTTAGCTCTTTTTGTGCAACGACAGCCGTTGGTCGGTCCCCGCTCTTCAGCATTGGCACCAAACGCTCGACGTCACTTTTTATTTTTTCAAATCGTGCGCCCACTACGCTCGATGCCAAGGGCAGATGCTGTCTTGCTGCCAGCTTGGTGTCTCTCGCCCGGTGCACGAACCGATCTATCGCCGCTGCGATGGGATGTGCCGCAGGCTTAGGCTGCGTTTCACTCTGCGGTGCGGTTTCTTCAGCCATAGAAGACGGTGAAGCCTACCTCTCAATTGTGCTTCGAAGGTCGGCGCAGAAACGCTGCGAAGCCCGCGTTAGGATGCCCAGTCCCCACATCATAATCCTCCCGTGTTCGCGTCGGCGTGGTCGCGCAGGTGCCCTTGGCACACTGAGGTAAACTGCTGACCGCTTGCTTCAATAGCAAATAATGATGGGAGCTAGTGTACACAATCACAATTTGGCATGTCAGCGCGTTGCATGGACCGACGCGTCGCGGGACAGACGTCGTTCGCGGCACCACTACGCGCTTGAGCGTCGTTAGATCCAGAGCGCCGATTCGGTAGACGGGCGTCGGTAACTTCCCAAGGTTGCCTAACGCTTGAATCACGAAGCCGTCACGCCGGGTCAGCGCGCTCGTTGATCGGGGACGTGGATCATCGATTCGCCGCGTCCACCGCCTTCTTCATCCGCTCCACCCAGTGCACAAGGGGAAGGTACGAAGCCGGCCGGTCAGCTGCACCACGCAGATAGATGACCCCACCGTTAGGCGCCGTCACGAACAAGGGTCCGTCGCTGTTCCGAGCGTCGGGCGCCTCGGCCCAGACCCCACGGTTCCGCGCAGGCGGATTCGCCGCCAGATCGATAGTCACTCGCTCGACCCGGGTCCGACCCCCGTTCGTCATCGCCACGCCAAATTCGAGCGGCGACAACCACTGCGGGTCTTCCAGATTACCAGAGGCCACCTGGAACCGGCGGCCATCACTGGGAAGCGGCTCGACCCAGGCTTCGGTGAAGGCGGCATCCGTATAGCCCAGCCAGCGCCCATCGGCCGAGGGAAACGCAAACCCGCTGTTCGT
>JBFMFA010000218.1:0-5854 GCA_040753195.1 Gemmatimonadota bacterium
ACAGGGTACACGCGCGAGGAAGCGATCGGCAAAAGGCCGTCGCTATTGAAGTCTGGGCGTACGCCACTCGTCGTCTATCAAGAACTCTGGAAAACGATCACGTCAGGGCGCATTTGGAAAAGTGAAGTGTTAAATCGTCGAAAGAGCGGGGATCTTTTCTGGGATGCGATCACGATCGCGCCGATAAAAAATTCGCGCGGGCAGATAACGCACTTTGTCGGCACGCAAGAAGACATCACCGAGCGCAGGCACGCCCAGCAAACGCTCAAGGACCAACATCAGCGATTCCAGCAACTGACGGAGAACATCGCCGACGTCTTTTTCGTCAACGATGCGCAGTTCCGAGAGACGCTTTACATAAGTCCGGCGTTCGAAAAGATCTGGGGGCGGTCCTGCGAGAGCGTCTATGAGAATCCCAGTTCCTTTCTCGAGGCCATTCCGCCGGAAGATCGCGACGCGCTCGTCGCCGACATCCTCCGCACACAAAAAGGCGAAATCGCTGAGGCGCGGGAGTTCCGCGTGGAGCGGCCTGACGGAACGGTGCGCTGGGTACTGGGACAAGCCGTTCCGATCCGCAATGAACGCGGTGAGGTGTATCGGATCAGCGGCGTCGCACGGGACGTGACGGAGCGCCGTCACGCACAAGAAGCCCTTGCCGCCAGCGAAGCGCGATATCGAACGTTGACGGAGGCCTCCTTTGATGGGATCGCCGTCTCAGACCACGGCATCATCCGCGAGGCGAACCGCGGTTTCTCCGAGATGTTCGGCTACGACCTCGTGGAAGTCATCGGCCGCGACGTCATTGACTTCGTGGCCGAGGAGTCTGTTGATGATGTGGTTCAGCGCGTCCATAGCCAGATATCAGGCACATACGAGTTCATCGGCAAACGCAAAGATGGGCGCGAAATAATCGTCGAAGCCACGGCGAAAGCCCTCGACGTCAGCGGCAAGCTTGAACGCATTACAGCGCTCCGAGACATCACCGAAAAGCGTCAGCTCGAAACGCAATTCCGCCAGGCGCAGAAAATGGAAGCAGTGGGACGTCTAGCTGGCGGTGTTGCGCACGACTTCAACAACCTGCTCACCGTCATCATCAGCTACGCGGAGATGTTGCTTCGCGAGAATCTGCCGGACGAGTCCTTCCGCACCGATCTGGAACAGATCAGAAAGGCAGCGGATGGCGCGGCGGTCCTAACGAGGCAGCTTCTCGCTTTCAGTCGTCAGCAAGTTGTGCAGCCGCGGCCCGTGCGACTGGAAGACGTTATCACCGCAGCCGAAAGCCTGATCCGGCGCATGATTGGCGAGGATGTCGCGCTGAGTGTGCAACTGAATCACTCGCCCGCTGCCGTGATGGTGGACCCGGGACAGATGGAACAGGTGCTGCTGAACCTTGCGTCAAACGCGCGGGACGCAATGACTGATGGTGGAAAGCTCTCCATAGAGACCGACATCGTGTTTCTCGATGAGGAGTACACGCGTCTGCACTACCCAGCTACACCCGGCAAGTACGCGGTTGTTTCTATGACGGATACGGGCGTTGGCATGGATAAGGAAACGCAGGCGCGCATTTTCGAGCCCTTCTTCACGACGAAGGAAACGGGCCACGGCACGGGCCTAGGACTCGCGATGGTGTACGGCATCGTGAAACAGAGCGGCGGTTTCATCTGGGTGTATAGCGAGCCCGGGAAAGGCACGACGTTCCGACTGTACTTCCCCGTGGTCGATCAGCCTCCGATGCGAGTCGACAAGCCGGCGCAGAGCACCGAGGTTGTGGGCGGGACAGAAACCGTGCTGATCGTCGAGGATTCCGCCATCGTTAGGTCGCTCGCTGCGGACATCCTCAATCGCTTCGGGTATCGGACGTTCGAGGCAGGCGGCAGCCGCGAGGCCGTGGAGACGGCAGCGAACCTTGCTGGGGCCATCGACCTGCTGCTAACCGACGTCGTGCTGCCTGAAGAGAGCGGTCGTGTGGTCGCGGCTCGTCTCGTCGAACGGTGGCCTCGCGTGCGTGTCCTATTCATGTCGGGATACGCGCCCGATGCGGTGCTGCAGCACGGCGTGCTCGCGGCCGGCACAGCCTACATTCAGAAGCCCTTCACGCCATCGCAGCTCGCGCGCAAAGTTCGCGAGGTGCTCGACGCTGAATCGACCCGCGAGAATATCGAAACGCAGCCGCACACCTAACGAATCTTCGCGCTGCTATTTTCGGTGGTCGAAGCTTAGCACGCGCACGATCTTCCAGCTCCCTGCCGCGTGTCGCCAGACGTGGATGAACTTCGCTGTGGAGCCGGGTATCTCCCCGTTAGGCGTGCGTACCCAGAACCTGTGGACGCCGATCTCGATCGCCCCGTAGCCGCGCAGTGGATGCACCTCCAGTGTGCCCGGGAGTAATTCACGCCGTCCCAACCGTCTGGCGCGGCACTCTTCGCTGATGATCTCAATGGTTTTGGAACGCGGCGCCGACAAGCCGTTGTAGTCATGGTAGAACTCGAGATCTTCGCTGAAGAAATTCTCGAACGCGGGCACGTTACACACGTTGAATGCGTCGAATAGCGCGCTGTCGAGGGTGGCGACAGTCTTGAACAACTGCGCGTGCGCCGTGTCGGCTTGCTGCGCAGAAGCAGTGATCGGCAGTAAACTGACAAGGACCAGGGCGATGGCGGCGAAGCGATTCACGGGCGCGGTTGATGGAGGTTTCAGGACTACGCGGCGTACCAAGCCGCAGTTCCGCTAACGCGTGGAAACGGCACACGCCGTAAGGGTTGGACACTGAGACTCGCTACCAAGCGCTAAATTGAGCGCGTGGCAGTGCTCGAATACTCTCCGCTAGCTACGCCCTCTGCTGATCGTCCTCCTCCGTCGGAGTCTCAGCGTGAGGCGATTCTTGCCCCGCTCGGACCCACGCTGGTTCTCGCCGGGCCGGGATCGGGAAAGACGTTCTGTCTCATCGAACGCATCGGGCACCTGATTGAACGCGGTGTCGAGCCGGCGCGCATCTACGCGTTCACCTTCACAAACAAAGCCGCCGAGGAGATCGCGCATCGTCTCGAAGCTATGCTCGGCACACGCGCCGAAGGGGTGCGTCGGGGGACGATCCACGCGTTCTGCGCTGAGCTGCTGCGCGAATACGGATCGCATGTGGGTCTCGAGCGCGGCTTTGGCATCGCCGACGAGGAGTACCAGCTCGAAGTTCTGCGGCGGCTCGAAGGCACGCGACGCTGGCACAAGACGCTGCTGGGGCAGTTCTCTCGGCATCGCCTGAACAACTATACGCTCCAGCCTAACGACGCCGCACTGTTTGCGCGCTATGAGCAGTATCTCACGCAGCAAAAGGTCGTCGATTTCGACACGCTGGTGATCAAAGCGGCTGAGTTGCTGGAGACGGTGCCTGCCGCGTCGGTATTGCGCGAACGCTGGACGGAGTTGCTCGTCGACGAGTTTCAGGATCTCAGCAGCGCGCAGTATCGCGTCGTGCGCGCGCTGGCTGGCCAGCACCGCCACGTCTTCGCGGTCGGTGACGACGAGCAATCGATCTACACGTTCGCCGGAGCCGACCAGCAGGTATTCACGAAGTTCATGAACCACTTCGGCGTCACGTCGTCCGAGAACATCGTGTACTTGCAGGAGAATCGGCGTTGTCCGCGCGAAATATTCTCGGTCGCGCGACGGCTCATGGTGGCGAACCCCTCACAATTCCAGGGTCGCAAACCGCTGGTCGCGCACAAGAGCACGCCCTTCGAAATCGAGACGCTCGGTTTCCCGACGCACGAAGAAGAAGCGCGCTGGCTCGTCGAGGACATCAAACGTGACCAGGCGACCCACGGATACGCGTGGGGCGAAGTGGCGCTTCTTTACCGCAAACACACGATCGGGAACGTGCTCGAGGCGGCACTCATCAATGCGCGCATCAAATGTCGGTTGGCGCGCGGGCGCGCGCTGGCCGAGGAGCGCGTCGTCGCGTATGTGCTTGCTGCCTTGCGGGTCATCGCCAACCCTAACGATCCCATCGAGCGCGACAAGTTTCTTGCTGCGTCGCTGCCACGCTCGCTCATCGACCTGGCGCGCGTGCGTGCAAAGAAGCAGGACCTGCATCGCTATCTCAACCACGTCGGGGCACAGCTGCCGCGCGCCGATTCTCGGGGGAAAAAAATCCGCCGAGCACTGGCGCGCTACGGCAATCTGGCGGCGCTGGCAAAGGCCCACACGCAGCTGGAACCGCTCATCCGCGAGCTGCTGTCGCAGCGCGTGGGACCGGCGCACTCCGTGCTCGAGCGGCGGCACGATGAGTTGAGCGATCCCACCGAGAACGACGAAGTCGTTAGGCTCGCACGGCGGCTCAAGGTGGCGCGTGCCCAACGCCGTCCGATCGCGTTTCCGGCCATGAACGGCGTAGAGATCGCGCTGGATGGTATGCTTTCGACGGTGGGACTGCCGGTCGTGCGTGGCGACGAGGTCACTCCGGACGCTGAGGCCATCGGCGCCGATGCGACGCCCTCCCTGGGGCTCGCGCTGGGCCTGTTCAAGGCTCTGCAACTCCTCGAGATCGATAGCGGCTTCGATGCCCTCCGCGACTTCACCGTCATCGACTTCGAGACAACCGGAAAGGACCCACTACGCGCCGAGATCCTCGATGTGGGCGCGGTGCGCGTGCGCGACGGAAAGATTCTCGCGGAGTATCAGTCCCTCGTTAGGCCGACAACGCCTATTCCGCTAGAGGCGACCGAGGTGCACGGGCTGCGCGCCGAAGACTTCACGCATGCCCCGACGTGGCGAACGGTCTGGCCGGCCTTCCGCGCTTTTTGTGGCGACGATACGCTCGTCGCGCACAACGGATACCATTTCGATTTCCGGCTGCTCGAACGCACGGTACAGGCGGACGATCCGGCGTACGCCATCGGTGGGTGTTTCGACACGCTGCTGCTCGCGCGCGATCTCCTGCGCACGAGCTGCCGGCTCGGCGACCTCGCGCGCAAGTTCGATGTCGACCCGGGACAGTCACACCGCGCGCTAGACGACGCACGCACGCTCGCACAGGTCTTTCTCAAGCTCAAAGATGCGCAAGCGGCGCGTGCGCGGAAAACGGCGCTCGTCAACGTGCTCGACCACCTCGGTGTCGCGCTCGCGTTGTGCGATGAAGCGACGTTAGGCGAGGAGGCCAGGCTCTTCCGCGACTTCAGTAGCGTGCACGCGCTCGGCCGCTACAGCGCCGCGCTGGAGTGGTACGAACGACAGAGCAAGCATAACGCGACGGTCCCGGACGTCGAACACGTCATCCGCGCCCTCGGCGGCTACGAGCGCATGGCGAAGATTCGCGCTGAAAAGACGGCCGAGCAGTTGTACCCAACGATCATGAATCGTCTACAGCGCATCCTGGCGCAGGTGCCCGACGGCACGCTCGAGGAGCAGATCACCGGTTTCGTCGAGCGGGTGCTGCTCTCGGCAAAAGCCGACGGGGTTGAGCTGGAGGCCGACCGTGTGAATCTCCTAACGCTGCACTCGACGAAGGGGCTCGAATTCTCGCGCGTGTACATCGTCGGTGTCGAAGACGGTGAGCTACCCGGCCTGAATCGTAAGGGCGAGCCGAAGATGTATGAGATGGAAGAGGCGCGCCGGCTGCTGTACGTCGGGATGACGCGCGCGAAAGATCGGCTGGTAATGACGAGGGTGGCGAGTCGAGCAGGGAATGGGACGCTCGGGCACCGGTTTCTGGATGAGATGGGGATACGGCCGATGCAGGTTTCAGTGGACGCGTCGCGATAGTCGAGGCTTCTCAGAGCCATGAGGAGAGAGCTGAGCGTTTGTAGCTCTCTGCTTCAGCTGATAGAGGCGCATGGAGAAGGCCGCGCCTGCGATG
>JBFMFA010000219.1:0-5842 GCA_040753195.1 Gemmatimonadota bacterium
GGATGTTACCGGCGATGACAATGGCGTCACCGGGGCGGCGCGACAGAATGAGCACTGCGACTACACCATGTCGAGAATAGCCTGCGCCATGTCGTCGACGGTATTCACCAGTTTCGTGGCCGCAACGTATGCCTGCTGCGTGCGCATGAGATCAGTGAGCTCTTCGTCGATCGAGACGCCGGAGACACTCATGCGTCGCGTATCGGCCTGCTCGCTCAGCGTTGTAAATATCGTTTCCTGGCGAGCAGCTTCACTCGCTTCGAGACCGACGATGGATACCGTCGATCGGTAGTGATCAGCATACGCTTCTCCCGGCGCGAAACCGATCTGCGCCGCGAACGCCGCACCCATGCGCGTCGCGAGCGCGTTCATCCCGTTCGCGTCGCGCAACGCGGCGAGCGCCATGGCCACGGCATTGTTGCCAGGCGCGTTCTGCACGTCGCCAGCGGCGACCACGCGCGCATCCGCGCTGACGGCGCTGGACAGACGGATGTTCGCGGCCGTCGTCATGGCCGGATCGAAGAATTCGATGCGCGACCCCGTGGGCCCCATCGCGGAATTCCAGTTGGCGACGCCTAACGCGTCGCCCGCAGCCGTCCATCCGCTGGTGTGCAGTTCGTTGACACCGTTCACTACACCTCGGGCAAGCGCATCGAGCCGCGTCATTACGCTCGGCACGTCGACGTTGACGTATGCCATGAGCGCGCCGAGCGATCCCGACGCACCATAGAGCGGGTCCGGGTCGCCGACGATACCGAGAGTTGGTGTCACGCCGCCGCGCACTTCGATGGTCTGCGTCGCGCTTCCTGAAACGACGGCGATGCCACCGATGTAGACAGCGATCGTCCCGTTGGACTGCATGTCGGCACGAGCGCCGGCGAGTTGGGCGAGCTGGTCGGCGAGGCGATCGCGTTCATCACGGAGGTCGCCGGCCTGGCGGCCGTCGGCTTCAGCGGCGGTGATCGCGCCATTGATTTGCGCGATCTGCCCGGCGATGCGGTTCACGTCCTGCACGACACCGCCGAACTGGCCACGCGCGCGATTCGAAGTTTCCGCGAGCCGCGATGCATACGTATTGAAGAGCTGCGCGACCTGCTGGCCGCGCTGGCGCACCACGGATTGGGCGGTTGGATCGTTAGGTGTGTTGGACAGGTCGGACCATGCGTTCCAGAACTCGTCCAGTGTCGCGGCGAGCCCCGTGTCGCTCGGCTCATTGAGGACCTGTTCCAGCTCATGCATCAGCGCCGAACGCGTCGAATACGCGGCGGCGTCGCCTGCTTCGCGGCGATAGACACCGTCGAGATGCGCGTTGCGTACGCGCACGATGTTCGACACATCCACGCCCGTTCCGACATTGCCGGCAAACGGGATGCGCTGCGGTCTTCGGGCCGTCAGCTCGGCGCGTTGGCGCGAATACCCGGGTGTTTCAGCGTTGGCGATGTTGTGCGAGATCGTCTCCATCGCCGCTTGGTGCGCTGCGATCGCCGTTCGCGCGATCGAGAGGATGCTACCGAAGGCGGAGGGCATCGTTATGCCTGACGATCGATGAGGTAGCTGGCGATCAGGGCCGCGTTGCGCTTCGCGGCCGCGCCGTATCCTGGCGCGGGGCCGGCGCCTGTCATGGCGCGTACGTGCGCATCGCTGGTGGAGAGCGCTTCACGCAGCACTTCGCGGTTGATGGCGACTTCGTTCGCGAGCACGCGAGCGACCTCCTGCAGTTTGTCACGCTCTTCGCGCAGTTCGGGCGTGGCCATGGGGCCAAGCGAAGCCAGCAAGTCACGCAGCGAAACGCTTTCGACGACGCCGAGGTTGAGGTTGATGCTCCGGCGTCGGCGACGTGCTTCGGAGAGGGTGTGCAGGACGCGCTGAATGCCGAACGTGGTGTCCTCGACCGCTTGCAGTTCATCCGCGGCCACGGCCGCGCGCTGCTGCCGCATCAATTCTACCAGCTCACCAATGAGACGCGCTTCGGTGCGCAGCGCGTCCACGAGCTGCCAGATGAGCGGAAAGAGCTGCGCATGAGCGCCGCGCCAAACACCCGCGGATTTGTTCATCACGTTAGGCGACATGCAGCTACCCGCGGTCAGAAGTTGTTGCGTCAGTCTCACCAAGGCGCGGCCGAAGCTGACGCATTAGCGCTTCGGTGAGGGACGATGTGGCCGTCGGCGGGACTTCCGCAGCAAGCGCTTCATCCAACATGCTCGTAAACATCTCTTCGCCAGCGCCACCGTTCGTGATGCCGTCGCGCGGAACGGTCTCGCGCATCGCTTTGAACAGCTGCTGCACGAAAACACTCTCGAGCTGCTGCGCGGCTTGGCGCAGCTGCTCGGTGCGAGCATCGGTCGTCGGACGGGCTGGAATTGGCGAAATCATCTCAAGACTACCTCGGCATTCAACGCTCCCGATTGACGCAGAGCGTCGAAAACGGCGGCAACGACGTTAGGCGGCGTACGGAGAGTCTGCAGCGCTGCAACCACATCCTGGACCGAAACGCCGGCCGCGAGGCGCAGCGCTGCGGGCCCTGCTTCTTCTCCCCTTCTCGAGGTAGTATCGGCCGCTTGGCCGCCAATCGAGAGTGTTACGCCAGAAACGGCGACCGCACTGGGGCCTACCCGGATGTCACCGCCAATGACCACGGCGCCACTGCGGGAATCGAGCACCAATCTGGCAGGACGTGCCGCATCGACTGTCACAGCCAGGACGCGCGCTATTGCGGTGGCATGCCCAGCAGCCGCCAGCGAGTCCTTGAACGTGAGGCTGATGGCGCCGGGGTCGTCGACTTTGGCCGTGCCAGCGCCTAGCGAAGAATCGATCGCCGCAGCGATGCGAGCGGCCTGCGTGGCGTTCGGTTCACGCAGGTACAAATGTGTCACCGCGGTGTCCACCGATGGACGTGGGATCGGGGCGTCCAACAAGCCACCGCTAGGAATGCGGGCGCTCGACTCCGTGCTGCCGGTGCGGCGCCGCCACGTCGTTTGTTGCGTCGTGTAGCCGAAGGCGGCCTGGTCATCGAGGACGACGGGTCCTTGCGCGGTAGCGAAGACGGGCGCGTCGGGTTCTGTGACGAGCGGCGTCATCCAGAGGACGCCACCACGCAGGGAACGGGCGTCGCCTAACGACGCCACCTGCACGTCGAAGCGGCCACCGGGCCGCAGGTACGGGGAAACTTCGGCCGTCACCACGACGGCGGCGACGTTCCGCGTACGCAGCAGTTCTTGCGGGACTGAAATGTCGAAGCGGCGCAGCAGGTTGGCGACTGACTGGACGGTGTGCTGGCTTTGTCTCCCTGAGGAGGTGAGGTCGCCGGTCCCGTTGAGACCAATCACGAGGCCGTAGCCAACGAGCCGCATCGTCGCGGCGGCGTCGTCGAGGACGAGATCCCGTACGGTGACGCGTTGCGCCTGCGCGAGCGTCGCTGTCGAGGCAAGCGCGGCGGCTAGTGAGAGCCTAACGAGCAATCGCCGCATCATGGCCAGAGGATGCCGAGGATTTTGCCGAAGATCCCGGATTTCGGCTTCCCGAGGCCACCGTTCGATGCATACGTGAGCTGCATATCGGCCATTTCATCCGAGAAGGCGAGATCCGAGGCGCTGATGTCGGCCGGCCGGATCAAGCCACTGAGCGTCATTTCCTGCTTGTTCTTGTCGACGTCGATGATCTTCTTCCCCTGAACTCTGAGCAAACCGTCAGCGGTCACTTCGACGATGCGGACCGGAATTTCGGTGAGATACCGTGTGCCGCGGCTCGCTTCGCCACGCTGGCGCCAGTCACTGTCGTCTCCAGTCTCCACACGCCCCTGAATGGGTCCCACACCGCTTCCGGAGCCGCTCCCGGTTTCGGCATCGGCGCCGAGATCGAGACGGCGCTTGCGCGAGGCCGCAGCGAGGTTGTCCTTGTTGGCTTCGGCGATCGCGAATTCATCGACGCGCACCTTGATGATGTCGCCGACGCTGAAGGCGCGCCGATCCGAGGTCCAGCTGCGCGACCCTGGGGAAGTCCGGCGTGCCGCCGAGTCGCCGCGGGCCGGACGCGCCTGGGCGCCTAACGAACCAGCGAACGACACGAGCAGTGCGCTTGTGGCGATGATCGGTATGATGTAGCGCTTCATTGACGTGCTCTCCCTGAACCAAGCGCGACCACGCGCCCCGGTTCATCAATGCGCGCACGGATGCGCGAACCCGTACCTAACGAGACCAGGATGGTATCGCCCACGACACCGTCTTCCATCGCGACGCCGCTTACGCGAATCTGAACCGCGCCCTCCGTTACCACCGCCACCGGCGCGGCAGCGCGCACATCCGGCGCTGGCACCACGGCAGGTGCTCGCAAGAGTTCACCCTGCTGAATGACGCGGCGCGTGATCCAGCCAGCGGACGCAAAGCGCGTTCGCGGGCTTTCTTCTTTCGCTGGAACGAACGTGATATCGCTGTCGCCGATGATCACCCCGCGCTCGAGCCGACGCGTCGCCACGGCAGCCACCGGCGTCGCAGACGCCTGCTGTGCCGCGAGTCCGCCGAGTGCGATGCTCTGCAGGCCCAGCGCACCCAGCACGCGGCGCACGCTGCGTGAGGCGATTTGCTCAGCGATCATCGAATGAGTGAGTTGGTGATCTGCATCATCTCTTCGGCGTTACGGATCGCCTTGGAGTTGATCTCGTACGCGCGCATCGCGGTGATCATGTCGACCATCTCCTGCACGATCTCCACGTTGCTCGACTCGAGGTGACCCTGGAGGAGGCGACCGAAACCGTCATCCTGCGGAAAGCCCATCGACGCCACACCTGACGAGGGCGTTTCGACGAGCAGGTTCTCGCCGATCGCTTCGAGGCCCGTCGGGTTGATGAAGCGTGCCAACTCGATGCGGCCGATTTCCTCCAGCTCCGCCGTGAGACTTCCCTTGCGGATCGAGACGACGCCCGTGGAAGAGATGGAAATGCTCGCTGCATCTTCCGGGATGCGAACAGGCGGAACGAGGGTGTAGCCCGCTGAGGTGATCAACGTGCCGTTGTCGGAGATGCCGAACGAGCCGTCGCGCGTATACGCGATACCCCCGTTAGGCAGCTGCACCTGGAAGAACCCCTCGCCCTCGACCGCCAAATCGAGCGGGCGGCTCGTCGGTTCGACAGGGCCCTGCGCGTGCAAACGTTGCACGGCCGAAAGCCGTGTACCGCGACCGATCTGCACCGCGGGCACCGTGTTCGCGTCCTGTCCCGCTACGACGGTCGGAGCCTGCACCGTTTGATACAACAGATCCTCGAAGTGTGCGCGGCTGCGCTTGAACGCGGTCGTGTTTACGTTCGCGAGGTTGTTCGCGATCACTTCGGTGCGCAGCTGCTGCGCCATCATGCCGGTCGCTGCGGTGCGGAGTGCGGGATTCATAGGGATTTCCGTTTCCGAGGTTGTCGCCGCTTACAGCGGCTTGGCTAAGTCGTTCGTGATTGTTGCGCGCATGTCATCGAGCACGCCGATCACCTTCTGCGCCGACGCGAAGTTGCGCTGGATCGAGATCATGTCGACCATCGTGCCTATCGAGTTCACGTTGCTCTCTTCGATGGCACCCTGACGGATGTCACGGTCGTTCACTTCTATGGCCTGTCGTTGCTCCGCGGCCGGACGCAGGAAACGCGTCCCTTCGTCATGCTGCAGCGCCACACCCGCGTGAGGGCGCTCGAACAACAGCCGGTCCACAATGCGGCCATCCACGGCGACGTACCCCTGGCGATCGATCTCCACGGTCCCGCCGTCGATTTTGATGGGACCACGCTCGCCTAACACATAATTGCCGTCGACATCGGAGAGTCGTGTGTGTGGGGGTAGCTGGCAGGCGCCCCCCCCCGGCCCGC
>JBFMFA010000220.1:0-5841 GCA_040753195.1 Gemmatimonadota bacterium
CGCCTGACATGTACGCCTCGATCGTGCTACTCGGCGCGTTCCACGGGATCAATCCCGGCATGGGGTGGCTCTTCGCTGTCGCGCTCGGGCTCCAGGCCGGAAGTGGTCGCGCTGTGCTGCGCGCCCGGGGTCCGCTCGCGGTGGGGCACGCGATCTCGATCGCCGCCGCGCTCGTGGTCGGAGCCGCGTTAGGCATCGTCCTCCCGCTGCGGTGGCTGCGCTGGATCGCGGCTGCGGCGCTATTCGGCCTGGGAGTGTTGAGCCTCGCGCGGCACGTCCATCCGCGCGGCGGTGGGATGCAGGTCGGTCCCAAAGAGATAACGCTGTGGTCGTTTCTTGTGGCCACCGCGCATGGTGCCGGGTTGATGCTGCTGCCCTTCGCGCTAGGGCTCGTCGCATCAGACGGAACGCACGCGAGTCACCTAACAAGTGCTATGCCACCGAGCGCCGGTGTGGTCGTGACGCTCGTGCACACTGTCAGCTACCTGGCGGTCACAGGCGCAATTGCGTGGCTTGTCTACAAGAAGCTCGGTCTGCGCCTGCTCCGCAGCGCCTGGATCAATCTGAATCAGCTCTGGGCTGTGGCGTTGATCCTGACCGCCATCGCTACAGCATGGCTCTGAGCACCACACACACCTAACGAGTATACCAAAGGAGAATGACAATGAACAAGACCATACCCGCACTCCCCAAATCCCTCGCTGTTCTGACCGCCGCGCTGCTGCTCGGATGCGCTGACACCGGGCCAGTCACTCCCAATCAAGCGGCGCTCGTGCCAGTGCAGGACGCAAGTGTGTCGTCAGTCGTCATCGAACGAGCGGTCAGCATGCTTCGCCGCGCAACGGCCCGCTACCATGACCTGAACGTCGCACTCGCGGATGGCTTCGTGCTGCTCCATCCATGCGAGGTTCGCCCGGGTGAAGGCGCGGTCGGAGCCGTCTATGTCAATCTGAGTCGCCTGGACGGTCGCGTCGATCTCGATAGACCCGAGGCGCTGATTTACGAGGAATCCCCGAATCAACCCGCGAAGCTGGTGGGTGCAGAATTCGCGATCCCGTATGTGGCGTGGCCCAAGAGTGAGCCGCCCGTATTACTCGGCCAAACGTTCCAAGCCGAGGACGAGTTCGGGGTGTTCGCGCTCCACGCCTGGATCTGGCGTGCGAACCCGAACGGCATGTTCGCCGAAGCACACCCGGGCATCTCCTGCACCGCTGCGTAAACCCCAAACGGCTCTGGGACTCCTCGTTAGGGGTTTCCAGAGCCGCGCTTCCCCTTCTGTGAGTCGACTATGAACACGCTCTCCCTCTCGCGATGTCTTGCGCTCTCGGTCGCCGGTGGTGTGCTGGCTGGCTGCAGCGATTCGGAGCCACTGGCCGTTCCAGTGACTACGCCTAACGTGGTCGAGTCACGCGTCTCACACGATCTTGACGCCGCTTTGCGCGGCCACCTGCTCAAACATGGATTCACCGGTCGCATCGCCAGCACATTGGAGGCGCGGCTCGGCCGCCGCCTCGACCATCAGCTCGCGAACGTGGGGCGTTTGTTATGGTTCGACCCAATCCAGGGGCTGAACGACGACAACGCGTGCGCTGGCTGTCACTCGCCGACAAACGGCTTCGGTGACGCGCAGCCCATGGCGATCGGTGTCGAGAACAACCGCATCGTGGGACCCGGGCGGGTCGGTCCGCGCAATCAGCGGCGCTCCCCCATGGCGATCAACACGGCATTCTATCCGACGCTGATGTGGAACTCGCGCTTCCACGCGCTCTCCGGGGATCCCTTCGACAACAGCGGCGGTTTCGTCTTTCCGCAACCTGAAGGCCTAACGCTGTCGTACCTCCCGCACTTGCTGACCGCGCAGGCGTTCATCCCACCGACGGAGCGCGTGGAAGCGGCCGGCTTCAAATTCCCGGGGGATAATCACGCGATACGCGGCGAGGTGTTGCGCCGGTTGAATACGACGCCGGGTTATCGCGAGTTGTTCGCGCGTGTGTTTCCCGAGGTCAAAGCGGGGAACCCTATCACCTTCGATCACTTCGGTCGTGCGATCGCCGAGTTCGAGTTCACGCTGACGTTCGCGGATGCACCGATCGATCGTTATGCACGCGGCGCGGCGGGGGCGCTGAGTGAACGTCAGAAAACCGGAGCGGTATTGTTCTTTGGCCGCGCCGGCTGCGTGCAGTGTCACGCCGTGTCGGGGAAGTCCAATGAGATGTTCAGCGACTTCCAGCAGCACGTCGCCGGAATTCCACAGATCGCTCCCACGTTAGGCAATGTGCCGTTCGACGGACCCGGTTTCAATGAGGACTTTGGGCTCGAGCAGGTCACTGGAAACGCGGCGGACCGATATGCATTTCGTACATCTCCGCTGCGAAACGTCGCGCTGCAGCCAGCGTTCATGCACAACGGTGCGTTTGTGCGCCTCGAGGACGCGATCCGCTATCATATAGATGCGCTGAGTCAGGCCGCACTGTACCGGCCCGATCTGCTGCCGCCGGACCTTCGCGTTAGGTCCGGGCCGCTCGCTCCTGTTCTGGATCGTCTGGATTGGCGCTTGCGCAAACCGGTGCGCTTGTCGGACGCGGAGTTTGAGGCACTGCTGGACTTTGTGAGGAACGGGCTGCTGGATCCGGGGGCGCGGCCGCAGCGCTTGCGCCGGCTGCTCCCTGAGAAGCTGCCGAGCGGCCGCGCGGGCTTGCTGTTTCAGTTCTAGCCCCGCCAGCGCGGGTGAAGGGGGTTAGTGAGCTCGGCGAAGTTCACGCAACGCTCCCTTCACCCGGCTTTGGGGCGGCCCTTGCGGTATGTTCCTAGCATGGCAAACCCGATCAATGGTGCGCTGCCTCCCTGGGGCGGTGGACCGAGCGCAAAGACCAAGAGCGCTGTGCAGCGCACCGTCAACGCACTATTAGACGAACTCGCGCCGCAGCGTGTGCTCAAGCGGGCCGATGAGGTGCATGGTCCGATCGAGCAATATCGAGCGCCGAGCGGCTGCGTTCTTCAGGCCGCGACATGCGCAGTCACCATCTCGTGGTTTGCCGACCCTACTGCCGAAGCCGCTCTTGGTGAGCTGCACATCCGCGTGTGGCAAGGCACTGTCACGCGTCGGGGAGGGCGCCGTGCGCCTCACAATGCTGTGATGGTGAGCGAGTTTGTGTTTCGTCCCGTTGAGTCTCCGCTCAACTATTGTGTTTGGGAAGCCTCGGACGGCACGCAATACGATACGTCGATGCTCGCCGCGAAATGCTCGGCGCTTCTGGGGGACCAGATCCACGCTGCGTCGTAAGGCACTGCCTAACTACTGAGCGCCAACGCGCCACGACCGCCGAACGTGAGGGTGAACGGACGGCGTTCTTTCACACCTCGTTTTTCACACCTCGCTAACGCGGCCGGACCGGCGGCCGTCCGAGAGAGCCGGGTTTGGACGGTAGCTCCTCCGTTACGCGAGCGCGGGGTGGCTGTAGATTCGGGGGATGGACGTTACGGGCCAACTCAGAGCGGCACTGGCTGGCCGCTATGAGATCGACCATGAGATCGGCGCCGGCGGCATGGCCACCGTCTACGTCGCACGCGACATCCGGCACGGGCGCCGCGTCGCGCTCAAAGTCCTGCGACCCGAACTCGCGGCCGTACTCGGCTCGGAACGCTTCCTCAGCGAAATCCGCGTCACAGCAAACCTCCAACATCCAAACCTCCTCCCGCTCTTCGACTCCGGCGAGAGCGCCGGTTTGCTTTTCTATGTGATGCCATTCGTCGAAGGCGAAAGTCTGCGCCAACGACTCGAGCGCGAAAAGCAGTTGCCTGTCGAGGAGACTATTCGAATTGCCACGGCTATCGCGGGAGCGCTGGATTATGCGCACCGCCACGGGGTCATTCACCGCGATCTCAAACCGGAGAACATCCTCCTGCACGACGGCCAGCCGCTTGTCGCCGACTTCGGCATTGCGTTGGCCGTCTCCAACGCCGGCGGCGCGCGCATTACGCAGACGGGGCTCTCGTTAGGTACGCCGCATTACATGTCGCCGGAGCAGGCTACTGGCGACCGGAACATCGATGGCCGCACGGACATCTATGCGTTAGGTGCGGTCACGTATGAGATGCTCAGCGGAGAGCCGCCACACAACGGCAACACGGCGCAAGCCATCATCGCGCGGCTGCTCACCGAAGCGCCGCGACCGCTCAGCGCGCTGCGCCACACCGTTCCTGCGCATGTCGCGGGTGCGGTGCATCGTGCGCTGGAAAAGCTCCCGGCCGACCGCTATACGACGGCGCACGACTTCGCCGACGCGCTGAACGGCAGGGTCGCCGCGCCGACAGCAGCACCGAGGCCGTCGTTAGGCGCGGCCGACACCTGGCGGCGCACCGCGATCGCCGCGATGGCGGTCGCCGTGCTTGCCGTCGCGTTTGCGATATGGGCCTCCAGCGGTACCGATGACGCCGCCGCACCGCTGCGCGCGCGCTTCACGCTGGAGCTGCCGGCTGACGCGCGCATCAACACAACCGTCATCGGCCGCTCCTTTGCGTTCTCCCCTGACGGCAACACGCTCGTGTATGTGGGGGACCGCGAGGCCAATCTGTACCTTCGCGCACTCAACGACCTAACGCCGCGTCGCATCCCCGGCACCGCGGGCGCGGCCAATCCGGCATTCTCTCCCGACGGTAAGTGGATCGCCTACGTTCAGGGCAGCGGCGTGGCGAAACTCATGCGCGTGGCGGTATCGGGAGGTTCGCCGGTTGCCGTCGTCGATACGTCCGGTCGCTTCGCGTGGGGACCGGACGGTTCGATTGTCTTCTCGAAAGGCATATCCGTTCGCGGCTCAGGACTATGGCGCACAAATGCTTCAGGTGCACCATCTGAAGAACTCACCGTGGTCGATTCCACGGATCATGCGCATGCGTCGCCGTCGTTCATGCCCGACGGAAAAAGCATTCTGTTCACGATTCTCATCACACCGCTGGCGCGCACTGAGCTGGCCGCGATGCGTCTATCCGATCGCCGCGTTGTCCGCCTCGGACTCGTGGGAGGATCGCCGTTTTATGCTGACGGTCTGCTCTTCTTCTCACGCAGCGATGGCACCCTCAACGCAGTCCGGTTCGACCCGGCGAGGCTGCGTACCATTGGCGATCCAGTCATTCTGCTCGAAGGCGTGACGATCAAGCAGCAGGCGGCTGTCGCGGATCTGGCGCTGTCAGCAACGGGGACGCTTGTGTACTTGTCGGGAGAAGCCGGCGTGCAACTCACCGAGGCGACGCGCGACGGGACGATGCGGAGCATACGAAGCGAGAGCAGGTTTTACCGGCATCCGCGCGTGTCGCCGGACGGTCGCCGGATCGCCATTGCGATTTCCTCGGATCTGTGGGTTCTCGACATCGCCGCCGGCACGTTGGCTCGCCTAACGACAACCGGCTCGGCAGCCACCCCGGAGTGGACGCCGGATGGCCGCCGCATCGCGTTCACGGCGCCGGATCGAGCACTGGCCGGAGTCTACTGGCTGCCATGGGACGCAAGTGCACCCATTGAACAGGTCGCGCCAAGGCTGCGCGGGTCAACGTTCACACCTAACGCGGAGTACATGATCACGACGGTACCGGAAGACGGACGGTGGTGGTTGCGCGCCATTCCGCTCCCTGGCGATTCGATCCGTACGCCCATTCCGCTCATGCACTCGGATATTCCACGCCAGGCGCGCGTGTCCCGTAATGGCCGCTGGCTGGCCTACGTGTCCGACGAAACCGGAATCGCCGAGGTGTACGTGCAGCCGTTTCCAGGGCCGGGTGGGCGCTATCAGATCTCGGCAGGCGGTGGGATCGAACCCATCTGGGCTCCAAGTAGTGACGAGATTT
>JBFMFA010000221.1:0-5826 GCA_040753195.1 Gemmatimonadota bacterium
GACGGGTAGAGAGGCTATATAGAGCCATGCGTTGGACGCGAAAGCTGCGACCCAATCCACTCGTCGTCTCATTAGCTCTATGGCTCGGCATTGCCTCAATGGCCGCGCTCGGAACGTCTGCGCTCATCAATCGCTTCCGGCGCGCCGACATTCTCAACGAACTGGATGCGCGAGCGAGAATATCCACCGCGCATCTGAGACGCACATTCCTCCTCGCACGCGAGCGCAATAGCCCGGCGTACGTCAACGAC
The DNA here is from genome assembly GCA_040753195.1 of Gemmatimonadota bacterium. Lineage (GTDB taxonomy): Bacteria > Gemmatimonadota > Gemmatimonadetes > Gemmatimonadales > Gemmatimonadaceae > DASYRX01. Next base: position 252 of record JBFMFA010000221.1, read on the forward strand.
GCGATGGAGGACCTGCTGTCGAGTGGTGTCGACCACGCGGCCATTTGTGTGCCGAGTCTGACGCCGTTCGCGTCCGCCACACCGCTCCTCTGCAACGATGCGATCGTCCGCCGCGCACTCATCCGCGATTCGATAGGCACGCTCGTCAGTCAGGCGATCTTCGATGGACCAGATGCTCGTTACGTCGCCGCACTCGCGGTGCCCGACGGGCGTCCTGAGCCTGTGCTCGTAGTTTCGCATTCGCTCGCTTACCTCGCCGAACGCGAGAAGGCAACACGTCGAGCAGTGCTCCTCGGTGTTTTGGTCGTCGCGATGATGGGTTTCGCGTACGCGCACGCTTCGACGCGACGCACACGTCGCCGGCTGTTGAACCAGGTGCGGCGTCTCCTCGGTCTCAATCCGCCGTCAGCCGATTTTGCTCCGCTTCCGGCCGACGTTCGTGAACTCGCCCGACACCTCGCGATGGAAACGGAACTGGAATTGGCCGAGGGATCATGGAGCGCGGCGCGTCTGCGCTCCACGGTGTCCCAGTTCCTCGGTGGCTCGCCGCTGGTCGTCGTGGCAAATCGGGAACCGTACGTACACCAGCGCGATGCCAGTGGCGACGTACACGTCGTGCATCCTGCGAGCGGTCTCGTGACGGCCATTGAGCCCGTGGTGCGCGCGTGCGCGGGAACGTGGATCGCGCATGGGGCCGGGTCAGCAGATCGCGAAACGGCGGACCGCAACGCACGCTTGCGGGTGCCGCCTAACGAGGAGTCGTACTGGCTCCGGCGGATCTGGATAACGCCCGAGGAGGAGCGCGGGTACTACTACGGCTTTGCGAATGAAGGCCTGTGGCCACTCTGTCATCTCGCGCATACGCGGCCGGTATTCCGTGCCTCCGACTTCGATGCGTATAAAACGATCAATCGGCGATTCGCCAACGCGGTGGTGGAAGAAGCGAGCACGCGCGACCCGATCGTGCTGGTGCAGGATTACCACTTCGCCCTGGCGCCGCGCATGATCCGCGAACGCCTGCCGGAAGCAACGATCGTCACGTTCTGGCACATCCCGTGGCCTAACGCGGAACGTTTCGGCATCTGCCCCTTCCGCAACGAGATTCTGCACGGCCTGCTGGGCAGTTCCATACTCGGCTTCCACACGAACTATCACTGTTCTGCGTTCTTCGAGGGGGTTGATCGCTATCTCGAGGCTCGTATCGCGCGCGAAGAGAATGCGGTGACGACACGCGGGCGCGTCACGCGGGTGCGGTCATATCCGATCTCGATCGCCTGGCCGGAAGACGACGCCGGCTGGCCAAGTATCGCCGACTGCCGGACGTATCTGCGTCAGAAGCTCTCGCTAAGCGCCGATACGGCGATTGGTGTCGGCGTTGACCGGCTCGACTACACCAAAGGCATCGAGGAACGCTTCCTGGCGGTGGAACGCATGCTCGAGGCACACCCGGAGCTGATCGGTCGTTTCGCGTTTGTGCAGCTGGCGGCGCCGAGCCGCACGGCGATCGAAGAGTATGAGCGAGCAAACGAGCGCGTCGTCAATGTCGCCGCGCGCATCAACGAGCGCTTCCGCCGCGGGAATTATCAGCCCATTCACCTATTGCTGGAGCATCATGAGCACGAGGCGGTCAACGTGGCGTATCGCGGCGCCGATGTGTGTTATGTCTCGAGCTTGCACGACGGCATGAACCTCGTGGCGAAAGAATTCATCGCAGCGCGCAGCGACGAGCAGGGGGTCCTCGTGCTGAGTCAGTTCACGGGCGCTGCGCGGGAATTGGCCGACGCCTTGATCGTGAACCCGTACGATCTCGAGCAGGCGAGTGCGGCGCTGCACGCGGCGATCACGATGCCAGCCCGGGAGCAGCGCGAACGCATGCGCGCCCTGCGGGCACACGTTCGGCAGCATAACGTGTATCGGTGGGCGGGACGCATGCTCATGGATGCCGCGGCGGTTCGTCGCCGCGAGCAGGCGCAGACTCTGGTCCCCTCGTTAGGGCATCACGCCGACGCTGCAGTGATTTGAGGTTGTCGGCGCATGCCGAGCGTGCGCTTCGGGTCCGAGATCCGCTAATTGCGATTGAACCCGCAGAGGACCACAACCAACAGAAAAACGATGACTGGATGACCGGAAACAGCGGATCACACATCGTCGTGACGTATTGGGCATTGAACGCCGCGCTATGGACCCACAATCAGTCGTTACTCTAGTTGCCGAACGGCCTCGGTACTGCAAGGCAGCTATCCGGTCATCTGTTCATCCGGTCATCGCACTTGGTTTGTTGCCGAACTCTCACCCATGACAAGACTGGCGCGGCGTGCAGCATCGACAACCAGCAGAACAACGATGACCGGATGACCGGAAACGACGGATCACGCATCGTTGGCGATGAATCGGGGAATGAACCGCCGTGCAGTGACACAAACAGTCGCTCGCTCTGATCGCGAAGCGTTAGCTGCTACAGTGCAGTTATCCGGTCATCCCGTCATCCGGTCATCGCACTTGGTTTGTTGCCGAACCTCACCCATGACAAGACTGGCGCGGCGTGGTCCAGCATCGACAATCAACAGAACAACGATGACCGGATGACCGGAAACGACGGATCACGCATCGTTGGCGATGAATCGGGGAATGAACCGCCGTGCAGTGACCCACAAGCAATTGTTCGCTCTGATCGTCGAAGCTTTCGATGCGCGGTGCCGTTATCCGGTCATCCGTTCATCCGGTCATCGTTCTTCGTTTGTTAGCGAACCGTGCGGAGAATCCGCCTAACGCACATGCTCGCCACAGCACCGCAAAAAAAGAAGCGCAGAGCCAATTGACTCTGCGCTTCCTCTGTGTTTCCTGCGTTCTCAGCGGTATAACAACTCAAAACTCAAAGACTACTTGGATGCGACGCCGAAACTCCCCACGTGCACGTCCAAGTTGTGATTCACACGAAGACCCGCAACACCATCGAGCTTCGCAAGCATCCCCGAACGGGCCGCCTTGTGCACCTCCGTCCCATTCACGAGGAAGCGGACTTCGCTGGCATTCGCTTCGATAGCGACTTCGTTCGTGGAGCGACCTGACGCGTCAGGCGTCTTCACCGCGTCGCTCTTCTTCCAATCGACGACCGTGTGAACGTTCGCGCCGCCACGATGTTTGATTGTGAATTCACCCGTGTGCGCGACGACCAGATACAGATAGTTCTGTCCAGCACCCTTCAGATCATCGCCGCCGACGAAGATCCCATACGCCTCGCGGTGCTCCGGCACTTTCGTCTGCGTTAGCGACGCTTTGGCGACAAAGCTCCCCTTCGCCTGGTTCGATGGATTGAAGTAGATCGCTGCCGGTCCGGACGTCACATGAAAGCCAGGCCCCATGTTGACGAACTTGAGGTCGGCCACATTGGCGTTGTCGCGATCTAGGCGCGCGTCCCATCCAGCGGCCTTCACACCGCCATCCGCTACCTTCTTGTCCGGATCATTTCCCTGCGCTCCAACAGCAATCGGTAACGCGAGTGCCAAGGCGGCAACCTGCATAAGCTTCTTCATAGTTCATCGCCCTCCGCGACGAATAGTTGTATCCGAAACGAACTGCTCGCTCCCAAACAGGAACCTCAGTACACTGAGCTTATGGGTCCCGTTCGATGCCTGCCAGAAGCGGCGTTCCCAGGTCGCTGAACTTGACGAGAACCTTACAGCCGAACGCTCCGAGGTCGAATTGCCGCTGGTAATACCGGAGCCGCGCGCCAGCGGTCTCACGTCCACAACGCCGGTCCCACTTTATTGGTGCGAGTACGGCCCGGCCGACGCCGCGCCGCTCCTCGTCCTGCATGGGGGTCCGGGTGCGCACCACGACTACCTGCTGCCACAGTATCTCGAGCTCGCGAACAATCACCGCGTCGTCTTCTACGATCAGCGCGGCGGCGGTCGTTCTCGCGCCGACGACCAAAAGCCGATCACCTGGCAGACTCAGGTTCAGGACCTCGCGCTGGTGGTGCAGGAACTCGGCATCCAGCCCGTCGATCTGATCGGGTATTCGTGGGGCGCACTCCTCGCACTGCTTTACGCCATCGGTGGGCGAGCGCAACCGCAACTCCCGCCGGTGCGCCGACTTGTTTTGGTCAACCCGGCACCCCTAACGCGGCGGCATCGCGCCGAATTCGAGGAGGAGTTTCAGCGGCGCCAAACGGATACGGCGGTCGTTCACGCCCGTGAAGAGTTGACTGCCTCGGGGCTGCGCGAGCGCGACGCCGATGCCTATCGACAGCGCGCATTTGAACTTTCAGTCGCCGGCTATTTCGCGGACGCGAGCCGTAGCCATGACATGACGCCCTTTCGCGTTATGGGAAAAACGCAAGAAAGCGTCTGGCGCAGCCTCGGCGACTACGATCTGATCGAACAACTCGGAGAACTCAAAACTCCATCACTCGTTGTACATGGTTGGCGCGATCCAATCCCGGTGGAATCGTCGTATCTCGGTGCGCGTGCCCTCTCTGCACGGTTCGTCGTCCTGGAGGCGAGCGGGCACGTGCCGCACGTCGAACAACCGCACACGCTGTTCAACGTGATCGAGCACTTCCTCGAAGATACGAACTCCACGGACGCGCAAGATCATGACACACGTATGCGAGGTTGAAGAGTTTTTCGTCTCCACGGTCGAGATCGATGCAACTCGTTATGCGGTGACGATCGAAATCGCATACGACGATGTCGAATACATCGGACGCTTGCGCTTTGCCGACGAGAACTGGGACGCCGACGCCGGAATCATCGACGAGGTCGGCATTCCCGGTCGAACGCCTAACGACATTCTCGCGGCGGCGCAAGCGCTCAGCATCCCGGAATTGAAGCAGCGGCACCACCGGGCGCTCAGCACCACGCAGCGCTCGCGCGGCTGGCGCCGAGCGACTGAAGATGTACTGGCAACCATCCGGTACCTCACCAAGGTCTCGACGTCCCTGCGCGCAGGACTGCTGGACGTCGATGACGCCGCGCGTGAGATCGACGCCACCGAACGGCAACTTGCCGACTCTCTGCGCCAACTCCGCACCTTCCGCGCAGCGTAGCTCCCCTTGGCAACTAGCAACTAGCAACTAGCGGTTAGTTGTTACTTTAGGGCATGCCCTTTCAGAGACTGTAATGGCGGGCCGATCCAGCGGCGCGCCGCGCCAGCCACTTTCGCGGATGCGCCCAAAGGCCGCGTTGCGCGCCAAAAAGCTGCCTAACGCGAAAAAGCCGGCGCCGAAAAAGCTTACGCCGGCCGTGACTAGAAGTGTCCCAGCGCGCCAACTCGGTCGCCGGCTGAAAGAAGATCCGACAACGAAGAAGAACCGCGCCGAAACGATCTATCAGAAGCTGAGGGAGCTCTACCCCGACGCGCATTGCGAGCTGGATTTCAAAAACGCGTATCAGCTGCTCGTCGCCACGATCCTCAGCGCGCAGACGACCGACAAGCGCGTGAACATGGTGACGCCGACCCTCTTCTCGAAGTATCCGACCGTCGACGCGCTCGCGGCCGCAAAACCGGAGATCGTCGAAGAGATCATCAAAAGTACCGGCTTCTTCCGCGCCAAAACCAAAAGCATCCTCGG
>JBFMFA010000222.1:0-5794 GCA_040753195.1 Gemmatimonadota bacterium
GCTATTCTTGATCGCGATGCTTTCGAGCACGATGCCCACCGTCTGGCACTGATCGATGGCGCGCTCGAGCGTGTCGTAGAGTTCCTTCCACTTCATGATCTCGATCGGCTCCTGAGAGGTCTGAAAGAGACCACCAACGGCGAGGTGATACGCCGCATCGCCCTCTTCCTCGAGCTTCTTCACGTCACGCGAAACGCGGCCAACAGCTTGGGGGCGTTTGATCTCGGTCACGCCGTGCGCCAGCTGATTCGCGCATCGCGTTAGGATCTCGGACAACTGCCGCGCCGGCTCTGTCGTTCCGCGGATGTGGAACATGACCGCGCGCCGCGCGGTGCCGTCGATGAGATCGACGACGTTGTCCAACTCGCTGGCTAGACGCAGGATGTCCTCGCGATCGAGCGGCGTAACGAACGAGCGATTGATACGCAGCGCGATCTCGTGGGTGATGTCGTCCGCCTGGTGCTCGACGTCCTTTATCGAATGCGCGTAGTGCTCGATGCGCTCCGGGTGGGCGAAAAGCTCGCAGAGCAGCGTGGAGGCGTCGGTCAGCTTTGCGGCGAGGCGACTGAGGAGTTCAAAGAACCCCTCATCGCGTGGGATAAGTCGAAATCTCACAATAGGTTGGCTGAGTTTGCCCGGAGGACGAACCGGGCTGCGCGGGCTTCGAATGTCACGAAGTCGTTACAAAAGGCGCCGGAATGTATCGGCGCCTGCGGGCGGGCGCGAGGACCTTTCCGCTTCGGCTTACCGAAGCAACGTCGCGATAGCCGTTAGGCAGGCAATCAGCTGTCCCACAAATACGTCGCCGGGAAAGTGCACACCGAGCACTACCCGCGAGAGTCCCACTATGACTGCGAGGCTTACCAATGGTGCCGCAAGATCGGGAAAGGAGAGCGCATAGCCGAGCGCCACAGCCATGGCAGCCGTGGAGTGACCGGATGGAAAACTGAAGCGGTCCGGCTCTTCGATGAGCGACGCCCGAACGGTGGAGCACGATGGCCGCGGGCGTCCGATCGTTCGTTTGACCACCTGAACGACGAGGTGCGAGAGAACGAGCAGCGTCAGTGGCAGAGCGCCTGGCCGTTCCCACGGCGTGGAGGGGAGGTATGGGGCCATCGCAAACCCAAGCGTGCACCAGGCGCCCCCCAGGTGAGTCACACTGACCCACACGCGACGCACAGCGGAGCGGCGCGAGGGCGCCAAGACCCAGCGCGCGAAGAGCGCGCGGTCCCGGGCGTCGAGTCGCTGGAGCAACGAAGCCATGTGTCGTTAGGCGACAGCGGCGACCATCCGCGGCGACTCGGCGTCCGGACCTATGAACGCTTGCGTCAGCGGCCGCCCCGTGTAGGAAGCCGGCGGTGTCGCGCCGAGGATCCAGCAGATGGTGGCGGGTATGTCGAGCAGCGAGCACTGAGGCAGCAACGGCCCACGACGGACGCCGCCGCCTAACAAGATGATGGGAATGCGTTGATCCAACGGATGCAAGGAATTGTGATCACGCGGATCCAAGCCCCCACCGCCGTGGTCCGCGCACAGAATCACCAGTGTGTGCGGATCGTGCTGGATGTCGTAGCGTTGTTCGAGCACACCTAACGTGTCGTCCAGCTGGCGCGCGCTGTGGGCATAGGCGGTCGAGTTCCAACCGTGCGCGTGGCCGGCACGGTCGGCGTCGGGCCAGTGCAGCAGAATCAGCCCGCGCCGCTGGCGCGACAGGCTTTCGTGCGCGGCGCTCAGGATTCCGCCGGCGTCGGAGCCACTGCAGGTGACGCGTTCCAACCCGAGGCTGCGGGCGATGCGCCGCGCCAGCGCGCGATAGGCGTGCGGAATCGCGGCGATGTGCGCCGACGACGGCATGCCGACGCGTTGCAGGACGCGCGTGACCGGGGTCAGTCGAGCGCGCGCTTTTGGCATGGAGAAGCGGTCATGCGCAAGTCCGTGGACATCGGGGGAGACGCCCGTGAAGAGCGACGTCATGGCGGCGGCCGTCACGCTGGGCGTGACGGTGCGCGCCGTGAACGTGGAGGCACCCTGGTCGGCGAGGCGCGCCAAGTTGGGGAGCGGAAACAGATGAATCGCGTCGGCTCGGATTCCGTCGAGGATCACGACGATGACGCGCCGTACACCGTGCGGAAGTGTCATAGCCCGTCCGGAAGAAGGCCTGTCCAGCGTACCGCGTCCTAACGTGGCACGACTGCGTTAGGCTACCGCGACCGTTAGGTCACAGATGTGCGGCGGGCGTTTTTCGGTTGCGTGACGCCACCATAACGATTCCGTTACTGCCTGACGAGACGTTAGGCGCCCAATCCTAACGAATCGCTCCGTGAGCCCTCGCGTCCTGTATTGCACCGACACCTATCCGCCGCAGGTCAACGGCGTCTCGGTCGTGACCGCCATGTCCCTGGCCGGCCTGGCGCAGCGTGGCTGGGATTGCCGGGTCATCGCGCCCAGATACCCGGCGATCGCCGCGAATCCGTTCCCGGAGCACTTGACGCCTAACGGACCCTCGGCGGTGGCGCTGCCGAGCGCACGATTGCCGCGCTATCCCGATATCCGCCTGGCGGCACCGCTCGTTGGCGCGGTGCAGCGCACGCTGGACGGTTTCGCGCCGGATATCGTGCATTGCGCCACCGAGTTCGTGATCGGCTGGATGGGACAGCGCCTCGCCCGCGCCCGGCGCGTCCCGGTCGTGTCGTCGTACCACACAGATTTCTCTCGTTATGCGCACGCCTATCGAGTCCCCTGGCTGGCACACGGAGTTGCCGGCTACATCGGCCGTTTCCACCGCCGCTCACGACGCGTGTATACGCCGTCGGCCCCGGCTCGCGCTGACCTGCTCACGTTAGGCGTGCGCGACGTGGAGGTTTGGGGCCGCGCCGTCGATGTCCACGTCTTTCATCCGTCGCGGCGCAGCGAGCCGCTGCGCGACAGCTACGGTGCTCGCGACAGCTGCATTCTGTTGCACGTCGGCCGCCTCGCCCCGGAGAAAGGCGTGGAGCACATCCTGGCAGGCTTCGCCCTGGCGCAGCAGCAGCTCCCAGCCGGCAGCGTGCAGTTGATCATCGCGGGAACCGGACCTTCGGAACGTGCGCTGCGGCAGCAAGCACCCACCAACGTCACGTTCCTCGGGAACCTCGACCGCCAGTCGGTTCTTCCGCGCTTGTACGCCAGCGGCGACGCCTTCGTGTTCGCTTCACTTACGGAAACGTTAGGCCTCGTGATTCTGGAAGCGATGGCCAGCGGCCTTCCCGTGATCGCCACGCCCGCCGGCGGCGTCGCCGACCACCTGCGCCATGAAATCAACGGGCTCGCGTATCCGGCGCACGACGCCAACGCCATGGCCCACGCGATCGTTAGGCTGGTGCTCGATCGCGAACGTCGCCGCACCCTCGCCACGGCTGCGCGCGCGACCGCCGAGGCACTGAGTTGGGACCGGGAGCTCGACCGGCTGGACGAGAGCTATCGCGAGGTGCTCGCGCTCACGGGCGCGCCGACGCCACGTATGGCCGTGTCGGTCGCCTAACGACTACACCGCGCTCCGTCGCGCGCGGAAGTCGGGATGCAGGTCGATGAGGCCGTCGCGATGCACCGCGCGCCCCCGAGCACAAAGGTCCTCCAGTTCCGCCCACGACCGCTGCGCCCAATCGGCGGGATATTCACTCAGCACGCGCGTCGCGCCGCGCGAGAAGAAGTACAACACGTGACTCTCGCCCGTCGACGCGGCCCGCATGGCGGCGACCTCATGCGCCTGCCATTCGAATCCGAACGAGTCGATGAATCGGCAGGACGAAGACACGAAAACCTCCCAAGGAGAAGTCATAAACCAGCCGCAATAGGCGGCCGCATCTTCCACACCGCAACCGTGCCGCGTTCGATTGTTACACAGGCAGTTACGCAACCGTGACACGAGCAAGCTGGACTTCTTGAGAAGTGGCCTCTGCGCCGCTCGTTAGGCATTCGCAGGTCGCTCTTGCTTTGACCTCTGACCTTTGACCTTTGACCTTAGGTTTTATTGAAACCTCGGATCCCACACGTCCCTCGCACTTGCCATGGCGGTGCGTCTGCGCACGATCTCCCGGTTCTCAAAGAACCTGATGAGCACAAATCCCGCCACAAATCCGCCCACGTGGGCCCAAAACGCCACGCCGGACGACACGCCCGGGTCCACCATGGAAAGTTGCGGGAGTCCGCCGATCACCTGCCACAGGAACCACCACCCCAGCATGAACCACGCACGCATGTTCACGATGAAAAACGGGGGGATCAACGTCCGCACCAGCACGCGCGGGTACAGCAACAAATACGCGCCTAACACTCCAGAAATCGCGCCCGACGCGCCCACCGTCGGCACCGGTGAATCGGGATCGACGAAGATGTGCGCCGCGTCCGCGGCGAATCCGCATAACAAGTAGAAAACCAGGAACCGGACGCGCCCCATGCTGTCTTCCACGTTGTTGCCAAACACCCAGAAGAACATGGCGTTGCCTAACAAGTGGCCCCAGCTGCCGTGCAAGAACATCGAAATCAGCGGCGTGAACTTGTTGACCGGCTCGTTGTCGATGACGCACGCCGCCGTCTCCGATATCCGGATCCCGGAGCCGATCGCCGCCTTCCCGGTCAGCTCCCCCGGCACCATCCCCAGGTTGCAGATCGAGGTGATGAGCGCTTCGGGGTTGAGGCCGGCCCCCTGAACGAACACCCACATGCCGATCATCCCCGCGAGAATGGCGTAGGTCATCAACGGGGTGCGCAGGGTCGGGTTTTCGTCGCTGAGCGGAAACATTCAAGAGCGGGTCAAGGGTCACGGGTCACGGGTCACGGGTCATGGCGAACGAGAGGGTTGCCGTGACCGTTGACCCATGGCCCGTGACCCTCTGTTTTACTGCCATTCTGACGCGCCATACTAGGCCTCTCACTTGCACGTTCACTGCCAGAATCGGCGTCGCGTGAAATAGATGCACGCCGCACGCTCTAGAACACGTATTTCAAGATCCGGCACCAGAACGGACCAGACCTCTACGGAGAAATTATGGCTGAAAAAGTCATCGGCATCGACCTCGGAACGACAAACTCTGTCGTCTCCGTCCTCGAAGGTGGCGACCCCGTCGTCATCCCCAACGCCGAAGGCGGCCGAACAACCCCTTCGGTTGTCGGCTTTACGAAGGATGGCGAGCGCCTGGTTGGCCAGATAGCCAAACGTCAGGCCGTCACCAACCCCAAGAACACCGTCTTCTCCATCAAGCGCTTCATGGGACGCAAGATGGGCGAAGTGCGCGAAGAAACGGCCCGCGTCCCCTATGCGATCACCGGCGGCGCGAACGACGTCGCGATGGTCGAGGTGCAGGGGAAGCGATACAGCCCGCCTGAAATCTCCGCGATGATCTTGCAGAAGATGCGGCAGACGGCCGAAGACTACCTCGGCCACTCCGTCAGCAAAGCGGTGATCACCGTCCCTGCCTACTTCAACGACGCACAGCGCCAAGCCACGAAGGACGCGGGCAAAATCGCGGGTCTCGACGTGCTGCGAATCATCAACGAGCCAACAGCTGCTGCTCTTGCCTACGGCCTCGACAAAAAGAAGGACGAAAAAGTCGCGGTCTTCGACCTCGGCGGCGGCACGTACGACATCTCAGTGCTCGAGCTTTACGAAGTCGAAGGGACCCGTCAGTTCGAAGTAAAGTCGACAAACGGTGACACCCACCTTGGCGGCGACGACTTCGATCAGCGCGTCATCGACTGGCTCGTTTCCGAATTCAAGCGCGATCAGGCCATCGATCTGTCAAAGGATCCGATGGCG
>JBFMFA010000223.1:0-5786 GCA_040753195.1 Gemmatimonadota bacterium
GACTATCGCGTCGACGAGAACTTCGACGGGTCGAACAGGTCCGGTGGAAGTGCGACGTTGACCTTAACGTCAGAATAGTCCTGCCGCAGGACGAGACGGCCGTCGCGGTAGACGGTCATCTCACGAGCGAGCGGTGAGCCCTCCGCATCGATGTACTTCGTGAAGCGCACGTCGCTCACCGTCGTGCGCGTGCCTTGCGTCGTCCGCTGCACGACGCGCTCAACGACCAGCGAATCGCTGTCGATCCAGAATTGCGTGCTGGTGCTGTCTCCAGCGTCGGCCCCGACGACCCAGACACGGTCACCGTCCCAGTAGTCCGTGCGCACCTTGGAGAGGTCGAAGCCTAACGAATCGAGCTGTCGAAGCGTGCTGTCCAACGGTTGCACGTAGACGTCGGCAACGAGAATCGCCAGCGGATTCCACCCGGGCTGCGCCGCGTTCTGCTTTCCGTTTACAAACGAATAGATGCGCCCGCCCACGTAGAGCACGCCGCTCTTCTGCTCCAACGGGAGATAGTCGATGCGCTGGCGCCCCGGTACCACGAGGTATTCGCGCCAGCTCGACTTCGACTGCTGGCCGCTCAATGAGTACAGCGTATTGCTGAGCGCGATCTCTACGCTATTGAACCAGCGCCCTGCATAACGCGCGTGCATGGCGCGCAGCACAGCCCGCCCGTCAGTAACCGCGGGTGCAGGAGCGGGTTGCGGTGCGGCTGGCGGCGGGGCCGGCCGCGAACACGCGAAGGCGAGTGCCAGCGCACTCAGCACCAAGCCGCCACGACGAGCGATAGATGTCATGGCAGAACAATGGTTGAGAGCCATGCTTCGTTGGAAGGAGAAGCCCGGCGCAATTCCTCGTCACTGCCGGCCTTGATACTTTCCGTTGACCCACAATGCCGGCCACCCACAGAAAAACCGTTGTACTCCTCAGCGGCGGCCTCGACTCGAGCACGACGCTGGCTGTCGCCAAACGCGACGGTTTTGCACCCTTTGCGCTGACGTTTCGCTACGGGCAGCGGCACGAGCTGGAGGTAGCCGCCGCTCGCCGCGTCGCCGCGGCCCTGGGCGCGGAGCAACACGTCGTCCTCGACATCGCCCTCGGCACGCTCGGAGGCTCGGCACTGACTGACCGCGACGTGGAGGTGCCGAAGGACCGGGACGTCGCGTCCGCGCACGATATTCCCGCAACGTACGTCCCTGCCCGGAACACGATTTTTCTGTCGTATGCGCTGGGGTGGGCTGAAGTGCTGGAAGCGAGCGACATCCATATAGGAGTCAACGCGCAAGACTACTCCGGCTATCCGGACTGTCGGCCGGAGTACATCCGGGCGTACGAACAGATGGCCAATCTCGCGACGCGCGCGGCCGTGGAGGGGCGCCAGAGCGTGCGAATCCACACGCCGCTCATGACGCTCAGCAAGCATGAGATCATCGCGCTGGGGACCTCGTTAGGCGTCGACTATGCGCTGACGACCAGCTGTTATGATCCGGCGGCCGATGGCCGCGCCTGTGGCCGCTGCGACGCGTGTCAGCTGCGCCTCAAAGGCTTTGCGGAGGCCGGCCAGCGCGATCCGATCGCCTACGTGCTGCCGGACCGCAGCCTAACGAGCGCTCGATGACCTATTCGGTCAAGGAGATCTTCTATACCCTGCAAGGGGAGGGCGCACAAACAGGGCGGCCAGCCGTCTTTTGCCGATTCAGCGGATGCAACTTGTGGTCGGGGCGCGAAAGCGATCGCGCCACGGCGGAGTGCAACTTCTGTGACACCGACTTTGTGGGGATTGGGCCCGACGGCGGACGATTTCACACGGCCCAAGAGCTGGCTGACGCGGTGCACCGCCGGTGGCCTAACGAGTCGGACGGGCAGCGTCTCGTCGTTTGCACCGGAGGCGAACCCCTTCTGCAGCTCGACATCGCCGCCGTGCAGGCGTTGCATACCGCCGGCTTCGAGATCGCCATCGAGACGAATGGTACGCAGCCGGCACCCGCCGGCATCGACTGGATCTGCGTGAGTCCCAAGGGGAAAACGCAGCTCTCGCTCACGAAAGGCGACGAGTTGAAGCTCGTCTATCCGCAGGCGGACGCGCCCCCGGAGCATTTCGAGCACCTCCCATTCACGCACTTTTTCCTGCAGCCGATGGACGGGCCGCAGCTCGCGCAGAATACACGGCTTGCGATGGAGTACTGCCTCGCCCATCCTCGTTGGCGGCTGTCCCTGCAGACCCACAAACTCCTCGGTATTCGTTAGGCGTCGTGCCGGTGCGACGGCGCACTTGTCTGACGGGCGGGACGCAACTAAGCTGATCTGGTGCAGCTCATGACCCGCGCTCCGCTCCTGCTCGCCCTCGCCGCCACGTTCGCGCTCCCAGTGTGCGCTACGTCACAAACGGGGGTCGAACGGAAAAAGCCTTTCGCAGAGCTGAGCGCGTCTGCGCAGCGCTTGAAGCGCTCGGTGTCTGAGCGCGTCGGCAGATTGTCGACCCCCGTCGAGGTCCATGACCCGGCCGTGCTGGAAATCCCGGAGCAGGCACTGAGAGACTCGGTCGTCGCGATCGCCCGTCAGCAGATCGGCACGCGCTACGTACTCGGCGGCACATCGCCTTCCCGTGGCTTCGACTGTAGCGGCCTCGTACGGTTCGTCCTGGCCGCGCTCAGACTCGGCGTTCCTCGCACGGCAGACGAGCAGGCGTGGAGCGGTCTTGCGGTAACGCCAGATACAAGCGCGCTGCGTCCTGGCGATCTGGTGACCTTCGGCAATACGAGCAGGATCCATCACATCGGCATCTACACCGGCGATGGGCGCTTCATCCACGCGAGCGTGAAGGCCGGGAGAGTGATTGAATCTTCAATCACGCGGCGCACGTCGCCGTTGATTCGCAAATGGGCGGGTGCCCGCAGACTACTCGCGCTTCGAGATAGTATCCCGACGAGCTAACTGCTCCTCGGCGTTGTCTGCGTTCGTGGTCATACCTTGGGTTTCCCGTTAGGCATGACGTGCCAGGGCGGTTTGGATTTCAGAGCCGAGCGGTACGCTGGACACGACTCGCGGTGCGCACCTTCCAGGTAGCCGGTGCTGACCAGGAATTCGCGCACGATCTCCCCGCCAGTGAAGACAAATGTCCGCTTGAAGATCTTTCGCCATTCGTCGATCGAGAGCGGATGCTGCTCATCCAGCCAGGCACAAAAGGAACCGTGAGAATCACGGATGGTGCGTAGGCGGCGCGCGTTTTCAACGGCGGCGTTCACCTTGAGCTGATTGCGGATTATGCCGGCATCTCGCATCAACCTCGCGCGATCACGCGCTCCGAACTTGGCGACGACATCGATATCAAAGCCACGATACGCCGAGTGAAAGGCGTCGCGCTTTTTGAGGATTGTGAGCCACGAGAGACCAGCCTGATTGATCTCGAGCATGAGTCGCTCGAAGAGGTTGTGGTCGTCCGTGACGCGAAATCCGTATTCGCGATCGTGATACGGGCCGTGAATTGGGTGGCTGGCAGCGTCGCAATAGCCTGACATGGCAAGAAACTAGTTGCTAGTTGCTAGTTGCTAGATGATTAGACGCAACGCACGGCGGGTCCCCTAGCACTAGCAACTAGCAACTAGCAACTAACTAATCGCTGAAACCTGCTGTCTCATAATCTCGAAGGAGAGGCGTTCGGTTTTGGGACGGTGCTTCCCATATCCGAACTCCGGTGACGAGGCACGAGGAGGACGGGACAACGGGCAAGATGTTGTAGATGTAGCGGTTAGCTCTCTGCCTCCCCTCTGGCACAGAGCTTTCTTATAACGCAGGCGCAATGGTCGATATCAAACGCGAACCACCCAAAAAAACCAAGCGCAATATCCTCATCGGCGCTGCGATCGCGGGCGTGGCTCTGGTCACCGTTTTCCTGAGCCAACTCGAGGCGCGCCCACCCTCAGTTTCTCGCGCGGAGCTCTGGATCGATTCGGTCCAGCGCGGGAACATGATTCGCCAGGTACGGGCACCGGGGACCCTGGTCCCTGAGCGCATCCGGTACGTGGTCGCGGTGACGTCAGGGCGTGTCGAAGCTAAGCCTTTCACGCCAGGCGTGACGGTGAAACCAGGGACTGTGATCCTCGAGCTTAGCAACCCGGACGTACAGCTCGAGTATCTAAATGCCCAACGCGGCGTCGTAGACGCCGAGCAGGCGCTCGTGAATCTGCAGACGCAACTCGAGACCGGTGTGCTTCAGCAGCAATCGCAGGTAGCTCAGACTCGGACGCTGCGCGCACAGGCGCTGCGCGACGCTGAGGTGATGGCGGCTCTGGATAAGCGCCAGCTGTCCTCGGCGAACGAAGTGGCGCGCGCCCGGGAACTGGCGACCGAACTGGATGCGCGAATCAAGATCGAAGAGCAGCGCCTAACGGTGATGCAGTCGGCTGCGACCGAGCAGGTGCGACTGGCGAAGGCGAATCTCGATCGTCTGCGCGCCATCGAGCAGTTTCAGCGAGAGCGCGTCGCGTCAATGAAAGTGCTTGCCGGAGAGGATGGCGTTCTGCAGTCGCTCAACGGTGAGCTTGGCCAGTGGGTACTCGCCGGTGCCACGCTCGCCACTGTGGCGCAGCCTGGTCGGTTGAAAGCCGTGCTGCGTGTCCCGGAGACGCAGGCGCCCGACGTCGTGTTAGGCCAGAAAGCCAGTATCGACACGCGCAATGGCATCGTCGAGGGTCGCGTGATGCGCGTCGATCCGATCGCGCAAGGCGGCACGGTCACCGTGGAGGTGGCGCTGGAGGGTCAGCTGCCGCGCGGCGCGCGTTCCGATCTCAGCGTCGACGGCACAATCGAAGTTGAACGCCTCGACAACGTGCTCCATGTGGGCCGCCCGGCGTATGGACAGCCCGAGAGCACGGTTGGTCTCTTCAAGGTCGACGAAGACGGAAGCACCGCCACGCGGATCAACGTTAGGCTCGGCAAGGGATCCGTAAACACGATTGAAATCATCAGCGGACTGTCGCCACGTGATAGCGTCATCATCAGCGATATGTCCCGGTTCGACAACGTTCAAAAAGTTCGCATAGATCGCTAACAGTTTTCAGTCAGCTATCAGGTCCCCCAACCGGTCCACACCATGGAAACCCTCATCCGCATGGAAGGCATCAAGAAGATTTTCTACACCGACGAGGTTGAGACGCATGCCTTGGCGGATGTGCATCTGGAGATCGGCACGGGCGAATATGTCGCCATCAACGGTCCGTCCGGATGCGGCAAGACGACGCTGCTTTCCATCCTTGGGCTGCTGGACACGCCGACAGACGGCAAATACACGCTCGCGAGCGAAGACGTCTCGAACCTTTCGGCCGGCGATCGCGCGCGCATTCGCAACCGGCAAATCGGTTTCATCTTCCAGGCATTCAATCTGATCGGCGACCTCACGGTGTACGAAAACGTCGAGTTGCCGCTCACGTATCGCGGTATGTCCTCGGCGGAGCGCAAACAGCGCGTTACCGAAGCGCTCGAGCGCGTCGGGATGTCGCATCGCATGAAGCACTATCCGTCGCAGCTTTCGGGCGGTCAGCAACAGCGCGTGGCTGTGGCGCGCGCGGTTGGCGGCGACCCGGCCATCCTGCTCGCCGACGAGCCGACAGGAAACCTCGACTCGACGAACGGCGAAGCGGTGATGGAGCTGCTCTCCGAGTTGCATCGCGGCGGCGCGACGATCTGCATGGTCACACACGACCCACGTTATGCACGTCATGCCGATCGCTCGATCCATCTCTTCGACGGCCGCGTGGTCGACGAGCAAATGAGCGAGGCGGCGGCGA
>JBFMFA010000224.1:0-5778 GCA_040753195.1 Gemmatimonadota bacterium
TAACGAATCGAAAAGCGGCCGAGCAGAAACGGCTCGACGGCTTTACTGCGTATCAATCGCTCGTAACCAAGCTTCGCGATGCGACGCGCGCCCTCCGCGATGCCACTGCCTTTGCCGCATTCAAGCCAGCGACGGTGACCAGCACCCTAACGGGGCGCACGCTGGCATCTGCGACGGCCGGCGGCAGCGCGGTTCCAGGTACGTATGGCATCGAAGTCATCGACGTCGCGCGCGCAACGAAAGTCAGTGGTTCGGTCTTCGCGAGTAGCTCGACGGCTCTCGGTCTAGCCGGCGATATCGTCGTCAATGGCAAAACGGTGAGCCTCACCGCGACCGACACACTCGCGCAGGTGCGCGATCGCATCAACGCCGTCAATAGCGGCACGACGCCGAGCGGCGTCATCGCGACCGTACTCTCGACAGGACCTCAGGAGCATCGACTGGTGCTCACGGCCGCAAACCCGGGCAGCAGCGGCGTCGAACTGATCGACAACAACGGCATACTCGGCGCGTTAGGTGTCACCGACGGCAATCTCGAAATGAACCTGGCGGCCAACGGGGCCGTGCAGTCAAACCGCATCTCGTCGGCGACGGCGGCTCTGGCGCAGTTGTTAGGCATCACGATGCCTCCGCCAAGCACCGTCACGATTGGCGGCAAGACGATTAGCGTCGATCTCACGGTCGACTCGATTACGGCGATCGCCGCGCGCATCGCCGCCGCCGGTGCCAGCGCGACCGTCATTGAAGAAACAGTCGGCGGCGACACCGCCTACCGTCTCGTCACGAGTGACACGGTCTCGGCGTCCACGCCCGACGGACAGCGCACGCTCGAGATCCTCGGCATGTTCACTGGCGCGCGCCCTGGAATCCAGCAGGTCCTCACCAGCGAACTGCAGCTCACCGCCGGCGCTGGTGGCTCGGCCGCGACGGCGGCCACCACACTCGTGGGACTGGGCGCCAGCGGCTCAGCGTTAGGCATCGCTGCCGGCGATACCGTCGTCATTCAGGGGATGCGCGGCGACGGCACGGTCGTGAGCACAACGCTCGCCGTCACCGGCACCAATACGGTGCAGGAACTCCTCGACCAGATCAACAGCGCGACGTCCGGCTTCGGCGTCGGAACACGCACCGCAACCGCCACGATCGTCAACGGCGAGTTTCAGCTGACGGACAATACGGCCGGCGATTCCATGCTCGCGCTCTCGCTGAGCGTGCAGACCTCCGGTGGCGGGACGATCCCGCTGGGACGCCAACTCGTTTCGACCGTCGGTCGCCTGCGTGAGGTCGTCACCGGAACCGATTCGCGCGTGAAGGTCGACGGGGTCACCATCTCGCGCAGCAGCAACACGATCACCGATGCGATCACCGGCGTTTCACTCAACCTGCAGCAGGCTGAGGTGGGAACGACGTCGACCTTGACGATCGATCGCGACGCCGACGCCATCGCCGCGGCTGTAAAGGCCGTCGCCGAAGCGTACAACGCGATCAACACGTTCCGCAACGAGCAAACCAAACCGGGCGCGGCACTGCATAACAACTCCACGTTGCGCAACTCGTTCGCCAGCCTAACGGCCACGGTTCTCAATGACGTCGCTGGACTCACCGGCACCTTCAAGCGAGCTGGCGCGACGGGGCTATCGTTGCAGCGGGACGGGACGCTGGCGCTTGATGAAGCCGTGTTCAAGGCGAGTGTCGCGGCCAACTACGATGACGTCGTGCGCGTCTTCAGCACGTCCGGCAGCTCCACGAATCCGAGCCTCGTATACTTCTCGTCAGGCGAGAAGTCCGTCGCCGGAACGTACGCGGTGAGCATCACCACGGCCGCTACGAAAGCCAACGTCACAGGCGCCGGCTTCTCCGGCACGTACACCGATGACGCGACGTCCGATACCTTGACGATCACCTCGGGCAGCACGAGCGGGAACATCTCACTATCCAACGGCGACACCACTGACATCATCGTCGCCAAGCTCAACGCGATGTTCCTGGCGGACGGCCTGGCGCTGTCGGCGAGCAACTCCAGTGGTCAGGTTGCGATCGAAAGCGCGGGTTACGGCGCAGCCAGCACGTTCACGGTTGCGTACATCGGCGGGGGCGCTGACGGCACAGCGCAGTTAGGCATCGGCGCTGCGACGTACAGTGGTACCGACATCGCCGGGACCATAGGTGGTCTGGCGGCAACCGGCTCAGGGAGCGTCCTCACCGGTGTCGCGGGTGGAGTGACAGAGAATCTCTCCGTCCAGTACACGGGTGCACCGATAGGAGCCGTTGGCAGCGTCACGTTCAGCAAAGGCGTAGGCGGCCTTCTCTACGAGGCGGCCGATCTCATCGCCCGCACGGGCGGCACGATCACGACCCAACAGGATTCACTCAACCGCACCATTGCCACACTCACGACACGCGCCGACTCCGTGCAGCAGATGCTCGACCGTCGCCGCGAGATGTTGTTGAAGCAGTTCATTGCCATGGAAAGCGCCCTGCAACGGTTGCAGCAGCAGACGAGCGCGTTGACCAGCTTGCTCGTGTCGAGCAACTCGGATTCCAACTAACCCCTACCCGCCTAACGCCGTGCAAGGCTACGCCGCGCAAACTCGTCGCTACCAGGAAGTGCAAGTGCTCTCCGCCTCACCGGGTGAGCTCGTGGTGATGATTTACGATCACCTGCTGTCCAACCTCGTCAAAGCGAGCCGCGCTCTGGGGTCGTCGCCGCAGGAGCTCGAGCAACGGTCCAAGGCCTTGAGCGTGAGCCGCGCCGCGGTCGCGGAACTGCTCGCGACGCTAGATGCCGAGAAGGGCGGTGAGATCGCCCACACGCTGCGCAGCCTGTACGCCTTCTTTCTCATGGAATTGTCAACCCTGGGCGTCACGCCCGACGGCGATCGTCTGGATCGCCTAACGCGGATGGTTCAGGAACTGCGCGAAGCCTTTGCGAGCGCCTTGACCCAAACAGCTGCGGTGGCCTGATGTCCGCTCCTCAATCGCTCAGCGCCGGTCTGGAGAAAATCCTCGCGACGACCAACGACTGTCTGCGCGCGTGTGCGTTAGGTGATCCGGACGCGCTGCACAAGGCGCTCGACGAGCGTGAGGCGCTGATCCAAGCCTGCGCCACGCTTTCTCCCGCGCCCGGCAGAAGTAATGCGAAGATCGGGCTCACCAGCGTCTGCGCGGCGATCGAACGGCTCAACGCAGATCTGGAAGACGCGGCCTCGCGCCTCCGCGACGCCGTGGCCACGGAGCTGGCGGCCGCTTCCCGCGCGAAGTCGGCAGTAGGGGACTATCTCGTTGCCGGACAACCGGTTCGCCGGTTCGATCGGGCCCTGTAAAGCCGCTAAATGCCGTGCTGTTTCGGTAAAGACCCGAATAGTGCCACGGACGCTCAAGTTCGCAGCGTCACGGGTCGATACCGGAGTGTAAGGAGGATATCGGCATGAAAGTGAACCGCGGCAACGGCCAGTCATACGGTCCTGAGAACGCCCGCCCGACCAATCGCGTCGAGGCGGACGCTTCAGCCACGCGTGGCCGCAAGAAATCCGACCGTCGCAGCGTCCCTCCTCAGGATTCTGTGGAGATCTCATCCGCGGGACGGTCGCGCGCTGCCAAGCTCCACGGCAGCGACGCGTTGACGCCCGAGCGCGTCTCCGAAATCAGACGCCGTATCCTGGAAGGTGCCTACAGCACGGACGCCGTTGTGCATGAAGTCGCGCAGCGCATCCTCGCCAGCGGCGACCTGTAGGCGGGGATCGCGCGATGAAGTTCCTCGTAGTGGATGAATCAGCGACGATGCGTCGCATCGTCGCCAACTCGCTCGAGCGCATCGGCTACAGTGACTGCGTCGAGGCGTGCAGCGGGAGCGAAGCACTGGCGAACATTGCCACGGCTGTCGATTTCGTCATTACGGCGGCACACCTGCCGGACATGGAGGGCACGGACCTCGTGCGGGCGCTTCGCGCGTCCCCGTTAGGCACCGCCACGCCGATCCTGGTCATGGCTCCACGCCGTGCGCGCGGCGACGCCGCCGCGGCGCGTGACGCCGGTGCCAACGACTGCCTGATGAAGCCGTTTACAACGCGGACCTTGCGAGCGAAAGTCGCGAGCGCCGTCGCCGCGCCGGCGCTGGGAGCCTAACAATGGCCCCCCCCCCCAAGCCACCGAGCGAAGTGCTCTACGATTCGGCCACGGCGCTGCGTCAGGTCGACAACATTCTGGCCGAGCTGGGCGCAGACGACAGCGAGTCGCCCACTCCTGCGCTGTCGCGGCACGACGACAATCCCGTATTTCGCGCGCTGCGTGAGTGCCGTGAGTTGATCGCAACGTTGCGCACCGCGGTCCAGGGAGAGAAGCGGGATCTGATCGCCACCGTCGAAGAGCTCGACGTTCGCTTTGCGGCGCTCAGCGCCGCCGCGGCCGCGCACGCGGCGCATTGCCCGGCTGGACTGGAGGTCGCGCCCCAGTCGCCGTCCAGTCTAAAAAGCGCTACATGAGAGCCACCTAACGAGCAGTTCGGGGGCCGGGGTCCGGGTTGTCCCTCGGCAGTTTTGTCCGCCGCACGCGCATCGGCGCTCAAGCTTTGCCGTCCCGTGCCGAAACTAGAGTTGCACGAGTCACTGGCAGTGCAGCCGGACTCGTCGCACCGGTCGTGTCCCGGGAACGGGACGTCGCACGGCGTACGCTTAACAGTGGGGGATTGAGATGCTGCAAGCGAAAAAGACGACACCGGCAAGCGCGTCGAATGCGTATCGCATCGAAAAGACGCGACTCCCGGTGACGGTCACACTTATGGGGGGCTCCACCCTGGAAGGTGACCTCTTTGTTCGCGCGTCCTCGCGTTATGCGGGGCGCCTCGAAGACGCGCCTGAAGTTCTCAATGCCCCTCCGCCGTTCTTTCCCATGGCGCTCCCCACGGGGGAGATCGCGCTCGTCGCCAAGGAGCACGTCTACAGTGTCGCGGGCGGCCCCGGCGTCATCCACCAGGATTTCACACTTGGCACGCCGGCGACCGTGGAGCTGTTCCTGAAAGACGGCGAACGGGTCACCGGCCGCGTGCTCATCGAACCGCGCCGCGCCCACACGCGCGTCCTCGACTTTCTCAACAACGTCGACGAAGCCTTCTTCACCGTATTCCTCAAGCGCGGCTTGCTCCTGGTGAACCGCTCGCAGGTTGTACGCGTCCGGCCGCTGGACTAAGCCCGAATAGCCGTCGCACGTTAGGAATCGCCGCTAGGCATAGCTGAGGATTCGTCGTCCGTCTTGCCGCGGCCGTGTGTGATCGTCTATAAAGCGTGATGCGCTACCTGACGATCGCTGCCTCGCTCGTTTTCGCACTCCTTTCCCCCGCCGAAGCACGGGCGCAAGGGGCGTTTCGGACCACGGAAGACAAAACCGGTTTATGGCTGACGTATACTGGCGAGCACGCCGTCGCTGGTCGCTGGGCGTGGCTCGTCGACGGCAATATTCGCCGCGGCGAATTCGCCTCGGAGTGGCGCAGCATTCTCGTTAGGTCCGGTGTGCAGTGGCAACTGAACCCCAACGTCAAGTTTGGCGGCGGTTACGGATTCAGCTATCTCTACCCGGGAGGGTCGGCCAGCAGGCTGCACACGCCCGAGCATCGCATTTACCAGCAAGTCGTGCTGGCGCATGGCGCCGGCCGCGCGTCGCTGCTGCATCGCTATCGCTTCGAGAATCGTTGGTTCGCGCAACAGGATACGGTGAATGGATCGGACGACATCACCGGCTGGCTGAAGCGCCAGCGCGCGCGCTATCAAATCAAGGCAACGCTCC
>JBFMFA010000225.1:0-5767 GCA_040753195.1 Gemmatimonadota bacterium
TCACGCAGCGCGGCGACGAGCCGGTTTTGGCCGCGCGTGAGGTGCGTCAGCGTGAAACCGATCTCGTCTCCTGACACCGTGCCTAACGCCATAGCTGGGAATAGATCCGGTAACGCCGGCGTCGACTCGGCGGGGTCGTGGAAGAATTCGGGGCCACGCGTGAAGTTGACCGGAACGAGCAGCCGCGCAAGACGCCGCTGGGCGCGGTTGGCGCGGCGGACCTCCAGCGCGCTGACGGCCTTCCCGTCGAGCGACCTCGTGTACACCGCAAACCTGCCTAACGCGTGCTCCAGCTCGCTGATCGCCTGCCGCGCCGGCGCAAAGTCAAAGCGCTTGGCAGCTCCTTCGTCGTAGCAATCCACGGTGACGCGGAACCCAGCCACCGTGCGCAGGAAATCGAATGGCGCCACGGTCGCGTTGGCAGCAGCCATCGTGGCGGCCGCGTAGATGCGCATGTCTTTGAGCAGAATCTCGCGGTCCGCGATGTCGAGGAGATCCTCTTCCGTGTGCCACGCAATGTTGCCACCGCATCCGCCGACGCCGTAGTAACCGAGCTTATCGCGCAACTCGTCAGGCATCGTCGAGAGAAGCATGAAGAAGCTCGTGATGCCGATGTTGTTGAACGAATAGTCTCCGGCCTGGTGCGGACGTTCGCCACGCGCGTCCTGTCCGGTCACGTCCTTGATGATGTTCTGCGCGAAAGCCTCGGCTTCATCCATCCACGAGATGTCTTTGTACACCGTCGCCCAGCGACAACCCGGCGAGTCGCAATTGATCTGCGCGATGCAGTTCTCGTAGAGCTCGATCGCAAAACGGTCCGCGAACCACGTGCTCCCCGCATAACGCCCCGTAGAGTGACCCGGCCACCAGGCGATGCGCACTGACCGCTTCAGCTTGTCGCGATGCTTCCACAGGACGCGCGCAACTTCCAGGAGCGTGGCGTCGCCCACGGCGTTATCGCCGATCCCGAAGTCCCACGAATCGTAATGCCCGTGCAATAACACAAACGCGTCCGGCTCTTCGGTTCCCGGAATCGTCACGACGGGAATCGGCGAGCGGAACCACCCGTCAGTCACGTTTGTCGTTAGGGTCACTTCCGCGCCGCGCTTGGCCAGTTCGATCAACTCCAGTCCGTCGCGGTTATTCACAGCCACAACGGCGAGCTTTGGCTTGCGCGGCAGATCGCGCAGATCGGGCGTCCCCCACACCGTCGTACAAATCCCCCAGTGGGCATTCTTCCCGGGGTTCACGGCGATCATGGCGATAGCGCCGCTGGCTTCGAAGTGGGAGACCTTACCAGGCATCCCAAACCCCTCGCTGACGACGATCTTGCCGCGCATGTCCATGGCGGCGTCGCCGATGAGGTTGCGCGAGAACAGCTCATCGGCTCCGCGCGCGTAGCGAGCCGGCGCGTACACCAACTGCGCCGTGATCCCCTCCGGGTACGCGACGCTCATCGCCATTGGCTTCGCGCGATACGCGACACCGTTGGCGCGCACGCTTCCTTCGCCCGGCAGGCTGAGAAACAACTCGGGGTCGTGCACTTCTACGGGCACGCCGAGTTTCTTGAGGCGCGACACAATCTCTTCGGCTGCGGTGCGAACGTCGTCGGGGTGCTCACGACGCAGCGTCGTGAAGCGCTCGATCAGTGACCACGGTTCGTCGAGCGCGATGCTGTCGATGGCCGCGCGGATGTCAGGAGAAATCACGAGGCAGAGCGGATCGGGGCTGTCAAATGCAAACGCGGAGCGACGTAATCGCTCCGCGCACGGCCGTCCGCAAGACCCCTCTATAGTCGCGCCAGCGCGGCGCCTAACTAACGCTTAACGAGTGCGAAGTAGATCACATATAACCACGAAAAGAAGCCGTGGACGATCGCCCAGAGTATCGACTGGTTCACGCTCCAGGAAATGGTGATCGCCAGCGCGCTCCCCATGGTGATGCCCGCCTTCGCCGCTTCCTTGGTTTTCGACATGATGATCGTGGTAGGCTGTGGTCGACGCGGCGGCTCCTCGCCACCGTAGATCGGACCTGAGTAGGGATTAGTCATTTCTGATTTTTGGTGTACGTGTGTAGCGGTTCACTTGTGTCGCGCCGCCGTTAAACTGTGCGACGCTACGCGTGCGTTCGCAGCCGAATCCCTGCGCCGCAATGACGCGCAGCCAGTCCCCCTTTTTATCGGAACGAATCTCCAAGTGCGGTCTACCCATCTCTTTGCAGGCGTAGCACTTGCCGCCGTCGCCAGCGTCCTCACCGCGCAGTCGACAAACACCGGCCCCACCCGCACGGCCGCACAAAATGGAGCAGCGCCGCGACGCTCGCGCGACGGCCGGCTGGAGCTGGCCGCGAGTTCCACGAACGCTCCGATCCGGCTTGACGGCGTCCTCGACGAAGAAGCGTGGCAACGAGCCGAGGTGGCGAGTGGTTTTGTGCAAAGCGAACCACGCGAGGGCCAACCCGCGACGGAGGAGACAGAGGTCCGCGTGCTGTTCGACGCCGACAACCTCTATGTCGGGGCCTTCATGCGTGATTCCGACCCGGCCCGATTGGTGGTGAACGACCTCCGCAAGGACTTTCGCGAGGAGGATCAGGATTCGTTCGAGCTGATCCTCGACACATTTGGCGACCGTCGCAACGGGTACGTCTTCATCACCAACCCGGCCGGAGCGCGCATCGATCGGCAGATGGCGAACGAGGGGCGCGAGCTGAACCCGAGCTGGGACGCGATCTGGGACGTCAAGACGCAGCGTGTCGCCAACGGATGGGTCGCCGAGCTGCGGATTCCGTTTCGCGCCATACGCTTCACGAAAGGGAGCACCGAGCCCTGGGGGATCAACTTCTCCCGTCGCGTTAGGCGCAAAAACGAAACCGCGTTCTGGTCGCCCGTGCCGCGCGCGTTCAACCTCTATCGCGTGTCGCTGGCGGGAAATCTGGCCGGTCTCGCGCTCGGCGAATCGTCGCGGGATTTGCGAGTCAAGCCCTACGTGTTAGGCAGCACCGTACGCGATATCGGCGTGTCCTCCTTCGACAAAAAAGCAGACGCCGGTCTCGACGTGAAGTACGGCGTGACGTCCGGATTGACGTTGGACGTCACGGTGCGCCCCGACTTCGCGCAGGTCGAGGCCGACGAACAGCAGGTCAACCTCACGCAGTTCGCGCAGTTCTTCCCCGAGAAGCGCGAATTCTTTCTGGAAAACTCGGGCCTGTTCTACGTTGGCGATGCGGCACGACTGAATCGCGTATTCGCTCCGGCAACGCCTGACGACGACAACCTGCTCTTTTTCAGCCGACGCATCGGTCTGCGATCGGACCGACAACCGTTGCCGATCGATGCCGGGCTCCGCCTCACCGGAGTGGCCGGCGGTTTTGGCATCGGCGTCGTGGCGATGCAGGTGCGCAGCGACAGCATCACGGACGCGAACAACTACGCCGTGGTGCGCTTGCGGAAGAACGTCGGTAATGGGTCCGACGTCGGTTTTCTGTACATGCAGCGGCAGTCCACGGACAATGGGGGCGACTACAATCGCGTCGCGGGTGTCGACGCGAATGTCCGCTTCATCGGCCGTCTCGACTGGAATTCATACCTGGTCGCCACCCGCACGCCGGACGTGAGCGGAGGCCAATACGCGGGGCGCACGTCGCTCAACTGGGAAGGGAATTTCTTCCATGGGAAAGGCGGCGTAATGACGTTAGGCGACAATTTCAACAACGACCTTGGATTCTATCGGCGTACCGGTATCAAGAAGTGGTTTGCCGACATCGGCGTCCGCCCGCGTCCGGAGTCGATGCGCCGGCTGGGCGTGCGCGAAATGCATCCGCACATCGTGTGGGAGCTGTTCACAGACCAGGAAAACCACATGGTGCAGAAGCGGTTGCACACCGGGTACACCTTCTTCATGGAAAACGGCGCGCTCGTCGAGCTTTCATACAATCCGGCGTTCAACTTGCTGCAAAACCCGTTGCGCTTGAACCCGAAAATCGATGCGCTACCGGCCGGCCCGTACGGCTGGAACGAATTTGGTCTGCTCATGCAGACCGACCAGAGCCGCCGGCTGGCGTTCAATGCTCGCTTCACGTTAGGCGAGTTATACAATGGAACGCAAAGAAGCGTCAACGCCACGGTGACCGTCAAGCCGAGCTACAAATTCCGGTTTGCGACGGGTCTGCAGCGTACCGGCGGCGACCTCGATCTCCCGGACGGGAAGTTTGTGAATGCCTTCTGGACGATGCGCGCGAACTATTCGTTCACGACGAACATGTTTGTGGACGCGTTATCCCAGTACGACCCCGGCACGAAGCAGCTCAACGCGAACGTGCGTTTCAACCTCATCCACCGACCGTTGAGCGATCTCTTCGTCGTGTACAACGATCAACGTTTTCTGGCGGATGGCAGCCCGATCCCGGGACGGAGCCTAACGCTCAAGTTTACGCAGATGTTCAACTTCTAAGCTGTTCGAACGTCTGATTGCCGATCCGGTATTGTCTCCAGTCCTGGTAGTCGAAGTGCCACCACTCGGCTTCGTACACACGAAAGCCCTCTCGCTCCATGGCTTTACGCAGGACCTCACGCAAGGCGCGTTGTCTCGCCGTACCGCCCGGGTACATCGGGTACGAACGATCCGACATTTCGTCGTAGAGGCCCGGCATAACGACAGGTCTCCCCGTCGCCAGCTCATACAGCGTTAGGTCGACGGCACAGCCGCGGTTGTGGCGTGAACCCTGGGAGGGATCGGCGACAAAGATCCGGCTCGCTACAGGCGTGGCGTCCCAGAACATTTTGGTCACGTACCAGGGCCGGTACCCATCATGAATCAGCAGGCCGTACCCGTTCGCCCTGAGCGCGCGATGCGCACGCACGAGCGCCTCGGCGGCTGGTCGCTGCAAAAAGGCTCGCGCCTGTGAATAGACAGGAACGCCGAGAAAGTTGTCGCGCGTCGCGTAGCGGATGTCCAGCTTGATCGTGGAATCCAGTCTCGCCAACTCCACGAGGTCGCTGGCCCTGAAATCCCCCGATTCGTTAGGTGGTGACGCCGCAAGAGCGTCACGCCTCAGCGGCGCGACCGGCTTGCGTGGCGTGATTCGAAAGACCGCGGCGTCTTCTCCAGGAATACGGCGCCGTTTGAAGACGATTCCGGCCGCCGTTACTTGCGTCGCCCGGCCGCGCGCATCACGAACAAAGACCAGCCGCTCACCGGTGTATAGGCCACTGCGTGGGAAGGCAAAGGTGTTGGCGTCTATCCGGGTCAACGGATAGTCGAAAAACCATTCGATGAGAGCACGCAGTGCTCCCCCCTGCTCGTAGACGTACAGGGTATTGTAGTCCCAACCGTATTCGCCAATCAATCCGCGCAGCGTTGCCGGTGGCTCGTTAGGTATTTCGTCGGCATTCGCGCGGGCAAAGACGCTGCTGCCGAGTACCATCGAATCTCCGCGTAGCAGCAACCGCGCGCCGAAATCCAGCGCGTCATCGACGATCAACGTGTCATCCGCAAGGAGCCGCAAACGCGAATACGCGGAACTCCCGTCGCGGTGCAAATGCAGCGTGGAGTCGTGAGGCACGAGCGTGATGCGACGCTGGCCGCTGACGTACGTCCCTGCTGCCTGCCTGGCGAGTGACAGCGACGTCGCTCGTGTCGAAATGTATGGAGGCAGTGAACCGCCGCTGCGCTGTGCCTGCGCTCCAGCGAGCGCCTGCAGCGCAATGCGGCTGGCAACGATGTTGGCGCCGTCCTTCGCTGCAGCGACGATGACGCCTAACTGGGCGTCC
>JBFMFA010000226.1:0-5764 GCA_040753195.1 Gemmatimonadota bacterium
ACTAGGAGGAACGCCGCCACTACGGCTGGAAGCGCACGCCTCCCTTCGTGAGGACGCGGCCCGGCAGTGCCATCGTCGGTTTCCCATCGGAAACGACCGGAACACCGCCGACCCAGACTGCTTCCACGCCTTCGGCATACTGGTGCGGCTCGAAGAACGTCGCTCGGTCGCGGATGGTGTTCAAATCGATGAGCGCCAGATCAGCCGCCATGCCCTCGCGGATCATTCCGCGGTCGCGCAGCCCGAGGATCTGCGCCGGCAGCGACGTCATGGAGCGGATCGCACTCTCGAGCGACAGGGCGCCGCGGTCCAGCGCGTAGCGGCGCAGTTTGCGCGGGAACGTGCCATAGAAGCGAGCGTGTGTCGCCGGTCCATCCTCCGGCAGCGCGATGCCGGCGTCCGATGCCGTCGCGACCCACGGCCGCGCCGCTATGGTTTCGATGTCGACTTCCGCGAGCGAAAAGCCGCGCACCCGCGCGCCCCCTTCGCGATTCGGGTAGCCCCGAAACTGCAACTGAATGGCTGTTTCAATCGGCGTTAGGCGCCACAGGGCGGCGATCTGCGTGATCGTTTTTCCATTCAGAGTCGTATCCGGAAAATCGAACACCATCACTTGATCCGCTCCGCCGCGCCGCGCGATCTCGTGCGCGATATCGCGCTGCACCTTGGCGGCGGACCCCGAATCGCTGAGCACGCGACGGAGGTTCGCGGCGTAATCGCCGTTGCCTAACGCCCACTCGGGTACCAGGACTGTGGAGCCGTCGGAGCCGCTGGTGTTGTACGGGTACTGATCGGCCCACACGTCTACGCCACGAGCGCGCGCCCGCTCGATCAGCTCGAGGGCTGCAGCCGACGACCCCCAGTAGTTCAGTCCTTTCGCCTTGAGATGCGATGCCACCACCGTGGCTCCGGTGCGCTCGCCGATCTCGATCGTCTCGCGGACCGCGTCCAGCAACGTCGGCGCACCTGGCGGGTCCTGGCTCGGCCAGAACCACATCGGATCCTGTCCTTCGCTGCGCTCATGGGAGATGTACACACCGCGATACGGCGCGATCTCCTCGGCGAGGGCCACCACTTCGTCCGTCGTGCTCCAGCGCCCCGGCGTGTACTCGAGACCGGCAGAGAGCCCCCAGGCGCCGTCGCGCATCCCCTGCCTAACGAGCTCTTTCATGGCGGCGATTTCATCGGGACGAGCAGGGCGCCGGAAATCACTGCCCATGACGCGCCCGCGGACCGACCCGTGACCCACGAGGAGGATCGTGTTGGGGCCGATGCCTAACCGTTCAATGGTGGAGCGCTGGTCGGCGATTGGCAGCGGTGAGCGGCCGTCGTGATTCACGACGACCGTCGTGACACCCTGCATAACGAGATTCGGCGCGGCGCGGCGGCGGGCGTCCGGGTCGCGGAAACCCCCACGCGCCCGTGCCCCGTCATCGGCGTGGGAGTGCAGGTCGATGATGCCAGGGATGAGCGCGTTTCCTTTGGCCTCGATACGCCGCATCGAACGCACCGAATCCAGGCGACCGACGCGAGCGATGCGTCCATTGCGCACCCCGACATCGGCATAAAACCAGGGATTCCCACTTCCGTCGAAGACGCGTGCTCCGGCGATCACAAGATCGAGCGCCACAGTGTCGGCTGCCGCACCTGCCCGTCCACCTTGTGCGCCCACCACGCACGGCGCCAACGCGAGTATTAGAGAGATGAATCGACGCATGCTTGGTACTAAGCAGCGGCCCAGTCATCCGCTAGCCATGAGACCTCGCGCCTCGCGCCACGCCTTGTCCCTTGTCCCCTGTTGCGCCCCCACTGAGACTAAGGCACATGCAACGTCTGCTTTTTGGCTCTCTTCTGCTCGCCGCTGCCAGCTGCACGCAGGATCCGGCCGTGCCTCGTTTGCGGGACGAGATCATCCTGCGCCTAACGGTCAGCAAGGCCGCGATCCGGCCCGGCGACTCCGACACGCTCACGGTCACGGCGAAGAATAACTTCGGCGAGCAGGTGCGCATCGACTTTCCGAACGCCTGCCAGGTGTTCGCGTATATCCGCGATTCCCGCGGCCGCATCGTGGCTCCCGGACGCGGCTGGACTTGCCTCCCAGGTCGCTCCACGCTCGTTCTCGCTGTCAATGAGTCGCGCACATATCGGTTTGTCTGGACCGGCTTGAGTGAGTTCGTCGGTGCTGTCGAGCCGAGCGCGCTTCCAGCCGGCGAATACTTCGCCACGGCGACGCTCGAAGCAGGGAATTTCGCGGTGCATGCTCCCCCCGTTCGCATTACGCTCCAGCCGTAAGTCGTCACTCACCTAACGAACCATGCGTTACGCCTCAGCCTTCGTCGTCTCGTTATTAGTCGCCACGCCGTTGTCTGCTCAATCGGCCGATCCGCACATGGCCAAGGCGCGCCGTGTGCTGCGCGCGGTCCCCCTGATCGACGGTCATAACGATTTGCCGTGGGCAATTCGCGAAGCCACGCAGGCGCCGCGCGACGTCGAAGCCTACGACCTGCGCAAGACCACGCCCGGACACACGGACTTTGCGCGCCTCAAAAAGGGCATGCTCGGTGGCCAATTCTGGAGCATCTACATCCCCGGCGAGATCAAAGACTCGGGGTACGCTCGCGTCCAACTGGAGCAGTTCGACATCGCGCGGCGCGTCGTCACGAAGTATCCGGAGACTTTCGAATGGGCGCTGACAGCCGCCGCGCTGCGTCGCGCACACCAACGCGGCCGCATTGGATCACTGCTCGGGTTGGAAGGTGGCCACGCGATCGAAAATTCGTTAGGTGCTCTTCGCGTGTACTACGAGCTCGGCGCGCGCTACATGACGTTGACGCACAACGTCACATTGGACTGGGCCGACGCCGCGATGGACCAGACCAAACACAGCGGCCTCACCAAATTCGGTGAAGAAGTCGTGCACGAAATGAACCGGCTCGGCATGCTCGTCGACCTCTCGCACGTCTCTCCGGCAACCATGAGCGACGCGCTCAACACCACCGAAGCGCCGGTCATCTTCTCACATTCGTCGGCGCGCGCGCTGACAGACGTGCCGCGCAACGTCCCCGACTCCATTTTGCGGCGCCTCCCCACGAATGGCGGAGTCGTCATGGTGACGTTCGTCCCCAGCTTCGTCTCACAGGCGGTCGCTGACCATGCGAATCGGCAGGCAGCGGCTGCGCGCGATATTCGCAGCAGACTCGGTAGTGACTCGGCTGCAGTTCAACGCGAGCTCGATGCGTGGACGCGCGCGAATCCGGCACCGCGCGCAACCCTCTCGCAGGTCGCTGACCACATCGAGCACATCCGCAAGACAGCGAGCGTCGACAACGTGGGGATCGGCGGCGATTTTGACGGCATCACCGAGGTTGTCGAAGGGCTGGAGGATGTATCGACATATCCCGCGCTCTTCGCCGAACTGTCGCGGCGCGGTTGGAGCGAAGCGGATCTGCGAAAACTCGCTGGCGAAAATGTGTTGCGTGCGCTTACGCGCGCCGAGACGGTTGCACGCCGCCTGCAGCGCGCGCGCCCGCCTTCGACCAAGACTATTCAGCAACTCGACGGCACCAAGATGTAGGAGCTGACAAATGCGAACGTTGCGTTGGTGTGTACTGATCGCGGTTGCGGCGACGTCGCTGCCGAGCGAGGCTCAGCCCCGCCTCGGCACTATTCACTTTCCGACCAGCGGATCACCAAACGCACAGCCGCATTTTCTGCGCGGCGTCCTCTACCTGCACAGCTTCGAGTACGATTCCGCCGCCAAAGCCTTTCGCGAAGCACAGCGTCTCGATAGTGCGTTTGCGCTCGCGTACTGGGGCGAGGCGATGACTTACACGCATCCTGTGTGGTTTCAGCAGGATCTCGCGGCGGCGCGCGCCGTGCTCAGTCGCTTCGGCACCGATCGCGCCGCCCGACTGAAACGCATTGGTGACGAGCGCGAGCGCCGCTGGTTCGAAACCGCGGAAGTTTTGTATGGCGAGGGCGGGAAGGAGCGGCGCGATACGCTCTTTGCGGACGCGATGCGACTGCTGGCCAAGGACTTTCCCAACGACCGCGAGGCCCAGGCCTTCTATGCACTGGCGTTGTTAGGCACCACACACGGCGGAAGACACACACCGACGTACATGCGCGCCGCTGCCATCGTGGAGGAGGTCTTCCGCGACAATCCCGACCATCCGGGAGCGGCCCATTACCTGATCCACAGCTACGACGATCCCGTACATGCGCCGTTAGGCATGCGCGCGGCTCGCGCGTACGCCAAAATCGCGCCCGGCGCCGCACACGCGCAGCACATGACCTCGCACATTTTCGTCGCGTCAGGTCTGTGGGATGACGTGATCACTGCAAACATCGCGGCGTGGGAGACGTCCAATCGGCGCAACGGCCATTACACGCAGTGGCTGGCGTACGGCTATCAGCAACAGGGACGCTTCAGCGATGCCTGGCGCTTCGTGCAAGCCTTCCGTAACGACGCGGAGCGGACACGCACGCAATACGCCATCACGCACTACGCCATCACACTCGCGCAGTATTTGGTCGACCGCGAGGACTGGAAGGGACTCGCCGGCGCCGTTGCCCTCGACTCGGCGAGCGTTTTGACGCAGACACACGAAGGTGCCGGCGGTGGGCCGCGCGTGGGCGCTTTCGCCATGGCGCGTTCGCTCGCGGCGCTCGAGAATGGTCGCCACGACGTGGCCGAGCGCTCATTGGCGAACATCAGTCGCCGTTGTGCGGCAGCGAGAAGCCTAACGAGCGGGGCGTACGTCGCCGGATCGCCGCACATCTGTCAAGTCATCGAACTCACCCTGCGCGGCGCCATGCATCGTTCGGCCGGACGCCTCGACTCGGCCATCGCGGTGCTCAGCGAAGCGGCGCGCATCGAGGAGGCGCTACCCTACGAGTTTGGACCGCCGGAGACGGTCAAACCGCCCCACGAGATGCTCGGCGAGGTTCTGCTGCTCGCGAAACGGCCCAGCGATGCACGCCATGCGTTCGACCTCGCGCTCGCCCGCACACCGAATCGATCGCGCGCCGTGCTCGGCTTGGCGCGCGCGTACGCGGCGTTAGGTGATCGCCCACAAGCCGCGCGCTGGTACGCCCAGTTCCGCGCCAACTGGGCACAAGCACCGGCGACGCTTACGGAAACGGCCGAAGCCGAACGCTACCTGGCAGCGAGCGAAACAGAACGGCGTTAGGCGCTACGCCGGATTCTTCACGTAGTGCACGGCGAACATCGCGCCCTGCGGATCCGTCGCCATGAGGATCGTGTCGCCCCCTGGCACTTCCATCGGCCCATTGACCACGGTCCCGCCACCGCTGGTGATGCGCTGCTGTGCCGCGGCCATCTCGGGGACGCGGACGTAGTAGCACCACATCGACGGCATATTCGGGTCCGGCTTGTTGAACATCCCACCAACGTCGCGCCCGTTACGCCGAAACAGCTGATAGATCCCGAGGCCCTCGCCCATGTCCATCGCCTGTCCCTTCTCCCAACCAAAAAGGTCCGAATAGAACTTGCTCGCCGCGGTATAGTCGGTCGTAAACAGTTCGTTCCAGGAGAACTCGCCCGTGTTGGGTGCACCTTCGTGTCCCGGAGCATCGCCTACCGGCGTGAAAATGCCGATCGCGGCGCCTTGTGGGTCGGCGATAACCGCCGAGCGGCCGACCATGGGAATGTCCATCGGCGACATGACCACGCTGCCGCCGAGCTTCACGGCCTGCTCGATCGTCGCATCCACGTTAGGCACCGCCACATAGCCAAGCCAGT
>JBFMFA010000227.1:0-5751 GCA_040753195.1 Gemmatimonadota bacterium
GCCAACGCGCGGCGCACGCGTTAGGTGAGCTGAAATCGATGGAAGCGCTCGACGAGTTGATCGCGGCCGTGAAAGATCCCAACGCTGACGTGCGCCAGTATGCGATTCAGGCGCTGTCGCAGCTGGAAAGCACCCGCGCACTCCCGGCATTCCTCAGCGCGCTGAGCGACGCGAACGTGGACGTCCGCCAGCAGGCGATGAGCGCCATCAGCGATCTCGAAGGGCTCGACCGCGCCCCACGCGAGGTCCTCGCTGCCTTGAATGACGAAAATGCCGATATGCGGCAGCAGACGTTACAGACGCTCGCGCACATCAAGGACCCGGCAAGCGTGAGTGCCATTATCCCACTCACACGCACCGGGCAGCCGCTCCCCGTGCGCGAGGCCGCCGTCGAAGCGCTCGGCGAGATCGGCGGACCGCAGATCGAGGCGGTGCTACTCGAATTGATCAAGGATCCCGATCCGAAGATTCGTCGTATCGCGGCTCAGGGCCTTGGACGAGACAAGTGATATGCAGCCCAGTCCCCATCGCACCCGTAAGCGCGTTGCATTTGCCGTCGCAGCGCTGCTTGTGTTAGGCACGCCGTTGTTGGCCTCTGCTCGCATCCGCGCATCGTTGATGGGGGCCGCAACAAGCCAGCGCTCGTCACGGTCCGAGCCGGTCGACCAAGTGGCTGCCGCGCAAGCACTGCTCACGCGCATGCGGGGAACGAACGCTGTGGCGTGCGAGCTGGCCATGCGCACGCTGGACAACGGCAACTGGTATAGCAGTTCATACGACGTGTCGTCGCTCGCCGACAGCGCACGACTCGAGATCCCGCACGAGATCACCGCAACGCCGGCAGTCGACGTGCTCTGGTTAGGCATGCGCGACGAGGATGCATGCGTACGGCGTGCGGCGTCATCGCTGTTCGGCCGCGCGCGATCAGCCGACGCGAGCCAGCGTCTGCGCGGCGCCCTGACGGCGAGCGAGGCGGAAACGCGCCGCCTCGCGGCATTCTCGCTCGGCCTCGCTGAAGACAGCACCGCCGCACGCCAGCTCGAGGCATTGCTACGTGATCCCTCCGATGCGGTGCGAGCCACGGCCGCCTGGGCGCTTGGTGAGCTGGAGTACGCGCCCGCTATCGCGTCACTCGCCAACGTGCTCGTCAGCGACGCGAGCCCGCGCGCACGCCGCGCCGCTGCACGCGCGTTAGGGAGGATATCCGGTTAGGCAGTGTGACTCGCGTCACCCATCGCTCCGCCGCAATCAGCTTATTGTGACGCTTTCGGTCGCGCGCGTAATACAACCGCGCGCGAGCGACAGTCACTCAACAACCTGGCGCACGTCCATGTCGATGAACGACTTGCGACCCAGGAGCGATGGTGTTGGCGCGCAGAGTTTTCACGCTGTATTGCAGCATTGCTTTAGCGGTTCTATGTGCATGCGGAGGTGACGCGACCGGCGGCAACTCGCCGGATACGCGCGCAAGCCTAACCGTGAACATCGGTGGAATCCCTGAGACGATGTCCGCGACCGTGACGGTCACGGACAAAAAGGGATTCTCACGCGTTCTGACTCGAAGCGGCACCATCTCCGGCCTAACGCCGGGCGCGTACACAGTCCTCGCGGCGAACACTGAAAGCGAGAGCGCGTCGTATGCGCCGCTTCTGGCCTCGCAGAGCGTGACGTTGACGCGGGGAAGCACGCAGGCCGTCGACGTGACCTATGCGCTCGCGAACGGCGTCCTTTCACTCTCGATTGCGGGTCTCCCTGAGAGCACTCCGGGCGCGGTGCGCATCGAGGGGCCTAACGGGTATTCGAAACAGTTCACGGCCAGTACGACGCTGAGCAGACTCGCGGCCGGCAGCTACACCGTCAGCGCCGAAGCCGTTACGGCGAGCGGAGACGGATACGCGGCGCCGTCCCCGACGCGCGCGATAGAGGTGCAAATGGGAGGCGCAGAAGTCTCCGTCGCGTTCGAATACGCGCTTGTCACCGGCCGGCTGCAGATTCACGCGAACGGGTTGCCCTCTTTAACGTCAACGACATTTCAGATCGACGGGCCTAACGGTTTCTCTCGCGCGGCGACCGCCGAGGAAGTTCTCAAGGGCCTGACACCGGGCAGCTACACGGTGACGTCGCCTAACGTGGCTGTTGCAGCGCAGACGTACGTGCCCAGTCCCTCGAGCGTGACGATTCAAGTTGCCGCCTCGATGGTCCCCAGTGACGCAGCGTTCGCGTTTGCCCTCGCAGGGAGCAGCCTCGTCAATCTCACGGTCGACAACCTCTACATCACGCAGGCGGTTCAGACATACTCGCGTGACGTCCCGCTCGTCGCCGATCGCGATGGGCTTGTCCGCGTATTCGTGAAAGCGAGCGGTCCCAATACGCTACGGCCGCAGGTGCGTGTGCGACTGTACAACGAAGCCACGCTGATGCACGCGCTGACACTCGACGCGCCGTCGGCCAGCGTCCCGATGACCGTCGATGACAATTCTCTGACGTCTGCCTGGTACGGCCATGTTCCGGGTGCTTTTCTGCAACCCGGACTCCGCGTGATCGCTGAAGTGGACGCCGCGAACATGATCGCCGAGGGCGCAGAGGCGGACAACGTTTGGCCGGCATCTGGTCTGGCCGAGTCGATCATGGTGAAATCTGTTCCGCCGTTCCGCGTGCGGTTCGTTCCGATCCAACAGAGCAATGGCCTAACGGGTGACGTTTCGTCAGCCAACGCCGCCGCGTTCCTCACTGACGTACGACGGATGTACCCCCTCGGCGCCGTCGACATCGAGGTGCGGGCACCGTACACAACGAGCGCTCCCGTAGTGGCAGCGAACGATTTCAACGGCGGATGGAACCTGCTCCTGAGCGAGCTCTATGCCTTACGCGCCGCGGAGGCGAGCACGCGAAACTACTACGGGGTTGTGAAGACGAGTTACTCGTCAGGTGTCGCGGGCATCGGCTTGTTGGGACTGCCGGTGGCGGTCGGTTGGGATTTTCTCCCCGGCGCTGCTGATGTTCTTGCCCATGAGGTGGGTCATAACTGGGGGCGCTACCACGCCCCGGGCTGCGGGGCCGGCAGTCCGGATCCGTATTACCCATACGCAGGTGGAATCATCGGCGCGAGCGGATTCGACCTAACGACTTCGACATTCAAGCCGGCGACGCTGGCCGACATCATGAGCTACTGCCTCCCAGCGTGGGCGAGCGACTTCACGTACAACGGGATCATGCAGTTCCGCGAATCGGATCCGGCGAACTACCCGGCGATGCAGACGCGCGCGAGCGAGCCCGGGGTTCTGGTGTGGGGGCGCATCAGCCAATCCGAGGTCGTGCTCGAGCCAGCGTTCGACGTCGTGGCACCAGCGAAACTCCCAGCGCGCGGCGGGAGTTCTCGCATCGAAGGATACGCCGACGACGGTGCGCTGCTTTTTTCGCTTCCGTTTGATGGAGAGCGAGTTGATCATGGCACTAGGGACGATCGGCACTTCGCCTTCGTGATTCCGCGGTCGTCCCTTCGAGGGCGAGCGTTAGGCGCGCTGCGACTCCGCGCCGGCGGCCGGATCTCCGAACACCACTCGTCAGGCGCCAGCGAACAAGCGCTGCGCCGTCAGGGCACTGCCGCGCCCCACGTTAGGCGCCGCTCCGGGACCACGGCTGAGGTGGGCTGGTCAGAGCCCGGGGTCCGCGGCGTCATGCTGCGCGACGCGCGCACCGGGACCATCCTTTCGCTAATGCGGAGCGCGCAAACCGTGGCTATTGCAGCGGACAGTGTGGAGATGGTGGTGTCGGACGGCGTGCGCAGCCATACAAGGCGCGTCGCCGTGAGATAGCTGCCCGGCGGGGCTGTTGGACGTGTTATTTTCCTGCCGCTATGAAGAACCTTTCACATCTGATCCGACTCGCGAGCTTTCTGGCCATCGCAGCAACCGTGGCCTGCACTGACGCTCGCGTAAAAAAGCTCAGCGAAGGCATCAACCGCGACTCCGTGCTAACGATTCTGCGCGACGGCCAGCCCAAGACGACGACGGACTCGATGCAGCACGTCTATGAGGCCGCAGCCTACCTCGTGAATGGCGTGCGCTACGACGTCGTGTACTACACGAAGGGTGACGAACTGGCGGGCGTGGATTCGGTACCACCGAAGCAGCTCACGCCCATCGTCCTACAGAACGACAGCGTCACGGGGTGGGGGTGGGAGCACTGGGACAGCGTCGCTCGCGTCCTCAAGGTCACGTTGCCGCCCCGGTAGTTACTGCACACGCCCAGATGTCGAGCTGCGACGCGTAGATCGCCCACAGCTCGACATTCGATTTGTTAGACGCGCACTCCACGCACGAGCGCAAAGCCAACGACTCCAACAAGGCCGGTCGCCAGCAGGATCCACGTGGCTGGTTCAGGCGTTACTGTCGGCGCAATCGTGGGCGACACGGGCACAAACTGTGGTGCGGCTGTGAGGTACTCGCCGCCATATGTCGGCGTGAGGACGGAGTACTGGTTCCAGCTGTAGCTCGACCAGGCATTGGATGCGGAGAACGTGTTCACCTGGTTCAGCCAATTCTGTCCCGTAAAGCCGGCGAGCGTCACACCCGGTGTGAAGACATTCCAAATCGCCGCCTGAATCTCGGCCCACGAGACTGGGCTGACATTGTTCGCGAACTGACTCGAGAGCCACGCGGCCTTCTTGTAGTTGTCGACTGCGCTCGTACCGTACTTCGTCGCGCCGAAGCCTTGGCCAAAGTTGGACGCGTTCGCCTGCCACGTCTGACCCAGGTTCACCATGTTCAGGTAACTGAGACTGAAGACGGCAATTGTTGGGAGCGTCGGATCTGAAAGCAGCGTGGCCGAAAACGGCCCGACAAGAAACCCGGCGATCGTTACGGTGGGAACCGGCGGGTTGGATGAGAATTGCAGCTGCGCCGGTTGCGCGCTGAGCGCTGGAGCGGCAACTGCAATTGCTGTTGCGAGGCTGAGCTTACGAAGTGCACGCATGAGATTGAGGGGGAGGGCGTGCAGACAGGCTGAGCAGTAGGTGTGCCAGAGCCGTGATATACCTGTCACTCCGAGTGACGCCGCCTTAAGTGTTCAGTAGCAACGAGTTAGGCGTCTGCTGCAAGCACAAACATGGGAAAAAGGCACGGCGGCTTTTTCCGCGTGTGGCCGCACACGCTTGCCCTGTTGCTCTGATGAGACGGCGGCGTGCGGCGTTGGGCTCGTCGCAACGCACGCAAGTGGTTGTCTACGCCACCTCACCCATGGCTGCACCTTCTCGCCACCAGCAGCATATAGCCACCCCAGGGCCTTGCGGCAAGCCTAGGGGACCGCGCTAGAGCCGCGGCCTTGGTCAGACCTCTTTCTCGCTGAGATCAGTCCTACAGCCCTAGGAGGAGCGCATGAGGGGGTCGCTGTCGAGGAATACCAGGTTGAGCGAGTGTGCCTATGGTTGAACATGCAGTGGTGATAGCCGGTGGTGGCCCGACCGGATTGATGTTGGCCGGCGAACTGGCCTTGGCGGGCGTGGACGGCGCCGTCGTCGAGCGGCGCGTCAGCCAGGAACTCGCCGGCTCGCGCGCAGGTGGTCTGCAGTCGCGCACGATCGAGGTCCTTGATCAACGGGGTATCGTTGATCGGTTCCTCTCGGAGGGACAGGTAGCCCAAGTCGCGGGGTTCGCTTCGGTGAAGCTGGACATCAGCGACTTCCCAACGAGGCACAACTACGGCCTCGCCCTGTGGCAAAAGCACATCGAGCGCATCCTCGCCGGCTGGGTC
>JBFMFA010000228.1:0-5723 GCA_040753195.1 Gemmatimonadota bacterium
GACGTGCGTTGGCGTGCTCCAGGTCTTCAACCAGGCCTAACGCGACACGACGAGCACCCAGCGCTGCCGGCTCGGCGAGCCGCTCGCGCAGCTGGTCGTGCATCAGTCGGCGATCGCGCGCAGCTGAGCCGGCGTGAGCAGCCAGTGCATCAGCGCGCCCCCTGCCGACGGCCGAACGCCGAGATCGAGGAGACAGACACCGCCTTTCTTGAACACCACGTGCGATTCCGTGCTCCCCGTCATGAGCCACGTTACGAGACGGCCCACGTGCGGCTCGTGTCCGACAACCGCCGCTGTCGAATCCTGCGGCTGCGAGAGCAGCCATGGCAGCAAGGCATCGCTCGGTTGCTCGGGCGTAAGAGCGTCGATGACTTCGATCTCCGACTCCAAGCCTAACGTTTCAACGACGATCTGCGCCGTGTCAAACGCGCGTACGTATGGGCTGCTTGCGATCGTGTCGATCGGCGGAGCGACGCGTCGCAGTCCGCGAGCGTTCCGACGCATGCGGCGTCGGCCGACGCGAGTGAGTGGCCGCTCGGAATCGTCGCGTCCGCTTTCCGCAAACTCATCGCGATCTTCCGCGATCGCGTGGCGAATCACTAACAGGTGCATGCTGTCTTGCTACCTCAAGCCGACGAGCCCCGCGATGCTGGCAGTGAGTTTCGCCGAGTCATAGCCGAGCCCCTTTCGGAATACGGTGACGACGTTTCTGATGTCGCTCGGCGTCCTGGTGAGGTCGCCGCGCACGACAACCAAATCCGCTTGTTTGCCGGCGGCGATGCTACCCACGCGATCCGCTCTGCCTAACACCTTTGCTCCATTGAACGTCATGATCTGAATCGCCTGCTCGGGCGTAAAGCCGGCCTCCACGAGCAGTTCATAGTTGCGCTGGTCAGCATACCCAGCGATTGCGCTCTGGCAGCATGGATCGGACCCGGCTGCGAGCAGGCCGCCGGCTCTGACGAACGCGCGCTCGAAATCCATCGCGCGACGCAACGCCTGGCGCGAAACCGAGTCGTTCACGGTCTTGCCGCGCTCGTAGTACTGCGCCACGGCCTCACTCGCCGCCGGGAACAGCGCCTTCAAAACGCGCTCGTCGCGTGGCACACGGCTGGGACTGCCCGTCTCGAAAACAGCGAGCGTGGAGGTCATGGACACGTTCTTCTTTACCATCTCCTGCAACGTGCGCTGTACGTCGGCACTGTTGACGTCGAGCGCGGCGTAAAGCGCCCCGCCGCCACTCGGACATGTGTCCTGCGGCTTCCCGCTATGATAGTCGGTGTTTGTGAGGAGACCGTGTTCCAGGTTGTCGATGCCTAACGCGACGGCTTCTCGGAACGTGACTGAACAGAGATGAGCCGTGACCTTCACGCCGTGTTTGTGCGCTTCATCGATCGCGGCACCGAGGTCGGCGCGCGAGATCTGCGTGTACGCCTTGAACCAGGTGACGCCTTCTTCAGCCCAGTAGCGGACCATGCGACGCGCGTCCTCCGGTCCACTCACCGGATGCATCGCGCCGGGGCCAGGTCCCGGACCCTGTAGATACGGCCCGGTGACCACCAGCTCCGGTCCCATCGTTAAGCCTTCGTCGATCACCTTCTTGAGGTTGAGCTCCTGATACGAATCGACGCTCCCGGCGGTGCGAATCGTCGTGACCCCGGCCGAGAGGAAAAGCCGCGGGTAGCTGTACAGCATCAGCTTCATCCCGCCGCCAGCCGCCGACGAGTAATACATGTGGTCGTGCA
Source organism: Gemmatimonadota bacterium (assembly GCA_040753195.1). Lineage (GTDB taxonomy): Bacteria > Gemmatimonadota > Gemmatimonadetes > Gemmatimonadales > Gemmatimonadaceae > DASYRX01. The sequence goes on from JBFMFA010000228.1 coordinate 1,746, forward strand.
GCCCGATGATCCCCGGGAACACCGTGTGGCCGGAGAGATCGATCACGTTGGCCCCAGCGGGGACGCGCACGTCGCCAGTTTTGCCGACGGCGGTGATTTTCTCGCCCTCGATCACAACGGTCTGGTCGTCTTTCGCCGGCGTACCTGTCCCGTCGACGAGACGCACGTGGGTGAGTGCGACGACGGGCGAGTTCACCGACACGACGCTCTGCATCTGCGGGCTGAGCGAACGTTGTGCGGAGAGACTGGGCGCTGCGAGCGACAGCGCGGCACACGCAACTAGGCGGATACGCATGGGAAGGGTATAGGCGGCGACGAACGACCAGATGCTTCAGGGGCCCAAATTGTAACCCCATGGGGACTACGGTTCCACCTCAAAAACCATCATCATCCCGGTCGTGAGGTGCTCGGCGATGTGGCAGTGGAGCATCCAGCGTCCCGGATTCGTCATTTCGACGAGCAGGTCCATGTTTTCGCCCGCAGGGAGGACGGCGGTGTCTTTCCATCCGAGGTTCTCGTTAGGCATGCCGTTGCGGGCGAGGACCACAAAACGTTGACCGTGCAGATGGATGGGGTGTGCCATCGCGTGCGGGACGTCAAAACGGTTGGTGATGCGCAGTTTGACTCGCGCGCCGCGTTTCACGCGCCAGGTGATGTCCATGTTGCGGCGGCCGCGCTCGTCATCGATGGACCACTCGACTTCGCGTCCGGTGAGCGCCCAGTGCATCTGCGGCATGCCGTCATTCCAGTCGGCGGGAAGCGACATCCCCGCGAGCATCGCCGCCATGCTGGGAGCGACGTCCTTGAGCGTTAGGCTCAGTGTGAACGAGCGGTCGGGCGCCCGCGTGCGATAGGCGCGCAGCGGCGCGACTTCCCTCGTGACGGTTGCATCGCGGCGCAGCACATCGAATGACGCGGCCGGGGCCAGCGCCGGCGCCGCTTCCGGCGCCACGGTGACGAAGCCTAACGTGTCAGTGACCTCCTGATACGTCCCGAGCGCATGATCCAGCCACTGCACGTGGTTGACGATCGCGTGACGGCCGGGCATGTCGAAACGCGCGTCCACCACATAGCGTTCGGCAGGAGCAAGCGTCACGTGCGACGTCCAGCTCTCGCGCTCGAAGTTGCCGATGTCGCTTCCGATGAGCTTGAGGCGCGCGCCGCGGAAGCTCACGTTCAGCAGGCGCGCGTTGGCCACGTTCGTCAAATAGAAGCGCACCACTTCGCCGCGACGCACGCCTAACGAATAGCTCGGCTCCCCATTGACGAGCATGACGTTGCCGAAGCGGCCCATGAGCGCGTGCGTCGGTGCTTCCGCGCCGTGCGGCAGCAGCCCGCCCGCCGAATCGAACGTGAGATCGTCGAGGGCGAGCACCTCTTCGCGATGCACGCGCGCGCGATCGCCCGCGCGCACCAGAATGTTTCCGTAGAGGCCGAGGTCCTGCTGCATGTCCTCGCGCACGTGTGGGTGGTACCAGTACACGCCCGCGTCGGGGAAGCGTACGCGATACGTGAAGGAGTCGCCTGGAGCGACGGGCTCCTGCGTGACGTGCGGGACGCCGTCGAAGCGGTTTTCCAGTCGCACGCCATGCCAGTGGATTGTGGAGGGCTGGTCGATGGCGTTCACGAAACGCACCACGATCTCGGCGCCTTTCCCAACGGATATGAGCGGGCCCGGAATCTGTCCATTGTAGCCGTACATCGTGAACGTCTTACCTGCGACGCGTTTGGCCACAACAGACGCGGTGAGCGTGAGCGTGTCGCCCGACGAAAGCCTAACGAGATCGCGCGGCCGCGCCGGGACCGCCGCGCGCGTCCGGTTGATCGTCGTCGGCGCCACGGTCGGAAACATCAGACCCATTCCGGGCACGGGCGTGAGTCGGGGATCCGGAGCCGGCGCCGGCCAGTGCGCCCCGTGCTCGCCGTGAGTCATACTGGCGGTCGCCGCCAGAAATGGCGCCATGGCATCGCGGTGCGCGAGCAGTAGCGCACTCGGTGAAGTAGCTCGCATGACGAGCTTGCCGCCGCGCGATGTGACGCGACTGCTTGCTTCAGCGCTCACGAGCACACGGAACTGCGCCAGGCGTGCCGGTACCTCGCCGAGCGCGGTGATGCCGTTGCGCACCTCGCCCAGCCTGTATTCGTTGTCCATCGAGAGCGAATACGCCCACGCGATGTACGTGGTGTAGCCCCCCAACGCGGCGGCGCGCGGGAGACCGCTGATGCGCAGCGTTAGGCGGTTCCGTTGCCGGCCGGCCGAATCCACCGACACGCCGAACGGCGTGACGATGGGCACGAGCTGCATGGCGCCGCGCGTGGCGCGCAGATCGGGGACGGCCACAAGCTCCGCGCAGTACGGCGACGAAAAGATCGGCGTGTCGGGCGTGCAGGCGGCCGCTGCACGCGCCTGCGGATAGCCGCACCGCGGCGCAGCACACAAGGCAACAGAGGCCGCGACGACGCCGATGCGGCGGTGAAACACCGTTCTCAACAAGACGAACAACTCGCTACATCATGCGCGCTTGCGCCTTCGCGTACTCCACGGCGGCACGGTGCGTGCCAAACCACACGTTAGGCTTTTTCTTGATATGCTCGATCAAGCGCTCGAGGATCACGATCCGCGACCGATGCCCGATGATGTGCGGATGCATCGTCAGCGTGAACGTCGTCCCTTCTTCGTACGCCTTGTCGAATTCGTCCATCCACACCTTGAGCAGCTGATCCGGCGCGCTGTACCTGTCGCCGCGCGGATTCAGCAGCGGTGCATCGTCGAGAATCCACTCCACCGGCAACTCCACGATTCCCGTCGGCTGACCATCCGCCATCAGCTCGTACGGCGAATCGTCGGACATCAGGGAGCTGTCGTAAATCAATCCGAGCTCACGAAGTATGCTGAGCGTCGAAGGACTGAAGTTCCAGGATGGCGCCCGATACCCAACCGGCCGCGAGCCCACCGCCTTCTCGAAGTAGTCCATGGCGCGCCTAACGAGATCGCGCTCGGCGTCGGCCGGCAAGGTAGAGTTCAGTTCGTGGATCCAGCCGTGCACGCCGAACTCGTGATGCCCCGCGGCTTTGATCGCCGGAATGATCTCCGGATGCAGCTCCAGACTCATTGCCGGCATGAAAAACGACGCAGGGATCTTGTGCTTGGCGAGCAGGTCGAGCACGCGCTTGAGGCCAATACGAGCGCCGTATTCACCCTGAGATAAACCGCCGATGTTGGGCCGCCCTGGTGCCAGCGGCGCCAGAAATACGGTTTCGTTGTCGACGTCGAACGACAGCAGCACGGCGACCTTGGCCCCGCCGGGCCACGCCTTCGGCGCCAGGCTGCGCCCCGCGCGCACTGCGCCGATCGTCCGTTTCACCTTGTCGTTGGACCACGTCCACGGCTGTGTCGTGTCGACTTGCGCGCCGAGTGGACTTGTTAGGCACACGGCTGACGCCGCCGCCACCATGAGGTTGCGCATTATGACCTCCGACGAAGGCGTTCGCGCTGCTCCGCCGCTTTTTCGACGAGCCGGCGCAGCTCTCTGATGGGCTCCGGATTGTCGTCCACCTGCAGCCGCAGCACGACGTCGTTGTTCAGCCAGACACCACCACCCTTCTTCACGATGAGCATCGCGGCCGACTGCATGCCGCGAGTGTCGCCACCGGCGGCCTGACCCGCTTCCAATGCCGCCTGCAAACGCAAGGACAGATGTCCCGGCGTTTCTTCGAACGCCTTTACCATGTTGTCGACGACCGCCTGCCCTGCCAGGATGTTCCCTTGCGCGCTGCAGTACTTCCCGATTTTGTGTCCGGCCCACGTCGAGGCCTTGGGACCCGTGTGCACGGCGACTTCGCCCTTCGCGTTCATCACGGCAAACTGACGCCCTTCTTTCGTCCAGTCTGTGGGCCGCGGATCGGGATCCTCGGCGAGAATGCGTGCGACCACCGCGTTAGGCGTGAGCCCTTCGCGCAGCAGACGAATGGCTTTGG
>JBFMFA010000229.1:0-5710 GCA_040753195.1 Gemmatimonadota bacterium
TAACGAGAAGCCGCACCTCACCACCGGGCGTCCCGCCGTGCGCCAACATGCAGCACCGGCACATCGGGTGGCAAGTGCGCGCCGCGGGGATTCAGACCCGTTGCGCGATGAGCTTGGTTCTCAGCTCCGCGACTTCTCCATCCAGAGGTCCCACGTCAGAGGCCCCGCGGTGTCGTCGCTCAACGGGTGACCAGCGAGCTTGAGCGACAGTTTGATTTGCCCGTGATGATACCCTTCATGCCAGATCATGTGCTGCAGCATGAGGATAGGGTGATCGTAATGCAGCGCCATTTCTTTCCCCGTCTCCACGCGATTCCTCACCGCCTCACGCACCGCCCGCGCACTTTCATCGAGCATCTGCGCGATCCGCTCACGATTCCGCTCGGCCCTCCACTCTCCCTGCGGCATCTGGGGCGCGAATTCGGGGACGTCTTCGTGCACGAAGATCAATCGCACGTAGTGCATGTGCATGAAAAGCTGTGCGATTGACGGACTGCCATCGATCGGCCGGTACTCGAACGCGCCATCCGGAACCATCCGAAGCAGGTTGACCAGGATGGTGTTGTTCCGGTCCCAGGAATCCAGGAGTGCCTCGAGCGGGCGCTGTTGCGGCAGATCCGGCATACGTATCGTTAGGCGACCGTGATTGCTACTTCCGCTCGCCGATCGCGGCCGGTGGCGGCACGTCGCACGAAGACCCATTCCCTTCATACTTGTCCAGCAAGGTGCGCACGCCTCTCAGCTGCTCGGGGGTGCCGTGGATCGTCAATACACCAGGCGCGTGCGGTCCGTGCAAGATGGCATTCTCAGGGAGTCGCAGGTGCGGACGCAATAACTCGGCGGCCTGCCCCGGCGTTAGGCAGCGCAACAAAAACGCTTCTTCTTCCATTCCCCGGGCAGGACCCGCCGGCGGGAACAGCGCTCGCACTACTCCGATCGCGAGAATGGCCGTGACCGCGACAGTAAACTTCCATACGGGAAAGCGACGCGTCGGCGCCTTCCTCACCTGAGGGAGCTGCGCTTCTTCGCGCAGCTCCGAAAGCGCCGCATCGAACGCTGCTGACGATATGCCGGCCTCCGTCGCCGCCGCACGAAGCTCAGCCACGGCGGCGCTGGCGCGCCGCGCCGCGTCTAGTTCGCTCGCTCGCGTGAGCAACCGCGATGCGACATGCTCCGGCAATACCTCATGTTCTCGATCTTCCAGAAGGCGCTTCCGCATGGCATCAGCCTCGGGACTGGGACGGACGCTGAATTGGCCAACACACCCTCTACTATAAGCGCTGCTCCGCCTGCGCGCCCTTGTTAGGCGCCAGCAAGCGGATGCCGAGGTAGAGCAACAGGCCGCCCGGCCCAAAAAGGAACGTGAGAACCAGGGTCGGAAGGACGAGCAGGTGCGGAATACCACGCTGCTGAGCGTCACGCACCTCCCACCCTCCAATGAAGAGATCGAAGGCGAGGTAGTGTGTCCACCCTGCGAGGAGCCCCCAGGGGTTCTCAAAGAGCGCTCGCACGCCGGCCAAAGACGAAAAGCTCCCCTCGCTTTGCGGCAGCGCCACCACGACGAGTGCGACGTAGATGACGCCGAGCAGCACTGGAACGACGACGGGAATGATGGCCGACGCCCAGCGCGCCCGCGGTACGACGATCATCGGCAACCACGCGGCGATGGCGACGAGATTCAGGATCGAGAAGAGCCAGTCTGCCGTCATACGCGCCTCCTGTGAGCAAAGGCAATCCAGCCTAACGCGACAATGCTCGCCGCCGTCCAGATCCCAAGCGCGGCAGTCGCGAGTCCGTCGGGGGCTATCAAGCTATGGCCGCGCAGCGCCTCCCAAAGCAGCAACACGAACAGCACAGCATAACTCGTCGCGAAGGCGAGAACAGCGCGAACGCGAATCGATTCCGGGCGGCGCCAGCGGCGCAACGCGATCACGAAGAGCGCAAGCACCTGGATCGCGTGCAAACCGATGAAGTGCGGGACACGTACGTCGCCGTGCTCCACGCTCCACCCCGTGACTGGGAGCCCCGGGCCGCCATCGATGCCACCGACCGTGTGTGCGCCGATAATCGACATCGGCGCACCGGAGCGAGCCCGCTTGAGCTGCTCAGGAGTGGGACGTGTCATCAGTGGTCCCGTGAACGCCCCTGCAATCGTTAGGGTCATGCCGAGCCGCAGCGCCCAGCCCAAGGCGCGATCGTCGAAGCGCTGGCGCCAAAGCGCGACCGCAACGGCCACACTGATAATCGTCTGGATGAAGATCGCCGCACCCATGATCATGAACAGGGTGCGATCGAGAACGGTGCCCGCGTTGAAATGGCTGGTCGTTCCACGCCACGCCTGCATGTCAATGATGGCGACCTCCAGCACGAACACGATCGCCGTCGTCCAGCCCACGACACGGCGCATACGTGGCCAGACGGATAGGAGGCCGAAGATCCACGCCAGCGTTAGGCTGTAGACGGCGGTCGAAATGGCGAACTTGAATGGCTTCAGCCACGCCGGTGCGCCCGTGATCACGCGCGTATCGACGAGCACACCCACGAGCGACGGGATCGCCACCGCGAGCATCACGAGTCCCACGGCCGTCAGGGGCGGACTGGCTTGCCACAGCCGACCGACTGTGTCCGCCATGCGCCCGCTGCCTGTGAAGAGAACCGTTCGTTGAATGGAATGCATGAGCTGAGCCCTTTATGTTGCCAGTGTCAACATGACGATAGTACGCAGTGTTGACGGTGTCAACATGAGGTGGTAAGATGAAGGTCACATGGCCGCAACGCAGAGACCGGCTGGTAAACCGCGCCGTCCCCGCCCCTACCACCACGGCAACCTTCGACGCGCGCTTCTCGATGAAGCGCTCACGACCATTCGCAATGAAGGGGTCGAAGGGCTCACGCTGCGCGAAATCGGTGCTCGGGTCGGCGTCTCACGCACCGCGCTCTACCGCCACTTCGCCGACAAAGAGGCGTTGCTGACGGCGGTAGCCACTGAGGGCTTTCGCGTATTGCGGCAGGAACTCGTTAGGGCCTGGGACGAAGGTGGCCGCGACGACGCGGCGTTTCGCGGCATGGGCGTCGCGTATGTGCGCTTCGCGGTCGCGAATCCGTCGCACTATCGCGTGATGTTCGGCGCCTCCATCGATCCGGAGGCAGGTGACGTGGCGCTGGCTGAGGAAGCGAAAGGGGCGTTCCAGGCGCTCGTGGATGCGCTCATCGCGCTGCAGCACGCCAAAGTCATGCGCGGGGAGAACACGCTCCTCATGGCCCGACACGTCTGGGCTCTCGTACACGGCATGGCCATGCTCGGCATCGATGGCAGGCTGCGCGAACCGGGCGCCATCGACGAGTTATTGCATTACGCGCTGGAACGGTTGCACAGCGGGATTGCGCGGCCGTCGAAAGCTACCTAACGCGCAGTTCGCAGCGGCTCGATACAGCGTTAGGCGCTGCGCTCGGCGACGACACCCAGTGTTGCTGTCACGAGAGTCGCGAGCGCACTGGGGACATAAAACATCCCGATCGAGAAGCCAGCGATGACCGTAAAGCCCACGAGAATCGCAGCACAAATCGCGGCACGCGTGCGGCGCTGATGTGCCGTGCCTCGCAGCAACGGTAGGGCGCTGAGCACGACCGGGCCAAGCACGAAGGGCACCACCTGAACACCATTCATTCCGACCAGCGTTTGCGCGCTTCGCTGCACGCTGATCGTCCCGGCGGCGGAGCTCACACTCGTAACGCCGGCATACGTGGGAACGATGAGCAGCCACAACGCGGCGGCGGCGGCGAGACCCACAGCAAGCCAGGCGGCGCCGCTCGATTGGCCGCCACGGCGCCTGCAGCGCCTTGTCGTCAGCGGTAACAACGAGTCCGACGACTGCGAGCGATGCCGCGAGTACGATCAGCAAGGGAAGCAACATGTCAGCGTGTCGAGCATAGAGTGCCGTCCTCGTTAGGCGAGACGAACGCCGCCGCAGACGGCCATGCGTAGCGGAAACTCCGAAGCGCCGTGCCGCCCAGCGTTTCAACGCTAACGCCATCTACCGTTCCGCCGAGACGTTCATAAAACCGGCGTGCGGCGGTGTTGGACTCCAGCACCAGCAGATAGACACCGAGCTCAGAATTGCGGCCGTGTAGCCACGCTGCCGCGTGCATCATGAGCCTCCGCCCGATTCCACTCCCTTTGAAGCTGCGCGCCACGTGTAGGTTGTCAATCAAGGAGCCCCACCGCGGATGATGCCCGGCGTACGCGCAAATGAACGCGGCCACTTTTCCACTAGCGATGGCAAGCTGCACGAACTGGTTCTCGGGCGCGTGCTCCAGCCGCTCCCGCCACACTGCCAAACGCTCCGAGTGAAGATCACCGTCGAGGAACGAGTCCAGAAAGGCGCCGCGGTAATTGTCGCGCCAGCTCTCCGCGTGGAGAGTCGCTATCGCATCGGCATCCGATGCCTGAGCCAGGCGATATTCGATCACACGCCTGTACCTAACGACGCCTCACAACGCGCACATCGCATAGTCGCGGGCGCGATCCGCGACTACACGTGCCGGTTCCGCGTCCGCAGCGACACGCCGCATCGCTCGCCGTAGTGCCGTGTTGCGTAATTGGAGAGTCCCACCCAGGTTCACACAGCCCCTCTCGACGGAGAAATGATGAAGACTGCGCGTGCTACACTTCTCGCGCTGGTACTGCCGGCAAGCCTCGCAGCGCAACAGACGCCAGCAGCGCAAGCGAACCCAATTTCACAGGCATTTCGCGCCCGCATCCTGAATATGCACCGCAATCTGGCGCAGGCGTTCGACTCTATCCCCGAGGCGAAGTTCTCGTTCAAACCGACGCCAGCCCAGCAGACGGTCGGCTTCATCGCACAGCACTTGGCGAACGATAACCACCTGTTCTGCAATCAGTTTGGCGCGATGAAACAAGCCCGAACGCTGAAGGACAGTACCACGGCGGACTCCGTCAAGGCGACGTGGCCGAAGGACAGTCTCGTTGCGAAGATGAAAGAGTCGTTCGCATTCTGTGAGCGAGCACTCGGGCAACTGGAAGATTCCAAACTCGCCGAGCAGGTGACGATGACGTTTGGCGCCAACTCCCGCCAGTTCCCTCGCGTCAGCATGGTGCTCGGTCACGCGCTCGACCTGGCTGATCACTACAGCCAAATCGCGAACTACATGCGGCTGAACAACATGCTGCCGCCAACCGCGCTGCCCAGGGCGCGTCCAGGCGGCGAGTAGTCGTCATCGCGATGTCATTAGGCCGGAGCGCCCAAGGACGGGCGCTCCAGGCCTAACGGGCGTCAAGGCATCGGTACACTGACACAAACTGTGACGCGGGCCAGCGCGCCGCTCGGTCACGGTGCTCAGCTGCCCATCCGCATACCGCCGTGCGCAACTGCTCCGTGCCCGCACCCGTGCGCATCGAGTCGGTTAACGCGAGCTGAAACTCGAAGTACTCGCGAACCGACATGCCGCGCCCTTCACGTATCGCCCTGGCTCCCCGGAATCCGCGTTGATAATAGATGCCGTGTGGGTACGGCTGGATAGCGGCCATCCGCGCGTCGAACGTTGGCATGCTGTCGACCCACAATTCACGGCTGCGCAACGTCACTGTGAATACGCCCGTCGAGTCGGGCGCTGTCCACGCAAAACTCCCTCCCCACACGACAGGCTCGCAGCCAGGGTCATAGTCCCACGGCACGACAACGACCGAACT
>JBFMFA010000230.1:0-5709 GCA_040753195.1 Gemmatimonadota bacterium
GACGAGCCGCAGCCACAAGTTTTGACCCGCACGCTGGCCATAAAAGTAGTAGGCGCCGTCTCCTAAAACACTGAAGGCACACCAGAGCATGAACCACTTTCGCGCCGCGGGCAGGCTGCGGACGTGGAACAGCCCGCCCACGACTGGAACAAGCTGAGCGAACGTCGCCGCGTATAGCTCCCAGGGATAAATCAAAGCGTCGACGTCCTACTCGTTATGCGAAGGGTCCGTCTGGGGGGCACCACGGCGGACAGGGAAAATGCTGTTCGAGTTGACTATCCGCTGCGGGGCCGCTCATGAGGGCGGCACTATCCTGCACCTGACCTTCGCCGCCGGCTGCGCGTGCCGTTCCGCCGCCGGCCACATGCCTAACGACATCTCGGCCATTGCTGTCAACGCCGAGCAGAATGATGCGGTAGCCGCCATTGTCGTCGACGCCATGGTAGTAGCGCATGCCGACGACACCGGGCTCCGACAACATGCGACGTATCGGTTCTGCCCAGAAGAAACCACCTTTCTCGGCAGCTGGACCGCAATACTTGCGATAGCGCTTAACAAGTTCGACAGCGTGCGCTAGTTCGATCTTGTGATCGCTAGGCGGAGGCAACGGACCTTCTTTCTGGTACTCAGCCATGGTAGTTCCTCGAGTGGGGATTCGGAGCCTTGCGTGCGAAGACAGCAAATCCTCGACAGCATCGTGCAGATCACGACGCGCATCGAGGACTGGGGGGCGAACCGCAGTCTAATTGTCCACTCCCCTCCTCACTGTGACGCAGGTGGCGAGTAAAGGATCGCATCGCGCACCTGCCATCAACCCCCTCCACCTCCCACCCGTCGCCCTCCCCCTGGTCGCCCCCTGCCCCGATAGTCATCCCGAACCGCCCGCCCCCGTCCCGTCAGTTGTTCAGTGAGACGCGGGCCACACCCCATCAGCCCAACCCATCCCCGGACTGCTCCGCTCATGCCCGCGCCTCTTAGGCGGAGAGCACGGTACACTGAGCGATGGCAGCCTGAACACTCGGGGTACTACTAGTGACCGCACTAGCCCATGGGGTCAGACCCCGGGCTACTCTTGGCGGAGGGCGACTACGGGGTCGGTGGCCGTCGCGCGTCGGGCCGGCCACCAGATGGCTGCCAAACACGCCACGCCTAACACCAGCGCAGCGCCGAGGACTGCCGTGAAATCGAGGCCAGCGACGCCGAAGAGCTGCGCCTGCAACAGCCTGCCGATCCCGTATGCGCCGAGCAGACCCAGCACCAGCCCAGCGATGAGGATCGAAGCGCCGTCACTCACAAACAGCCGCACGATGGCCCGCGGATCTGCACCGACGGCCATGCGCACCGCCACTTCGTGCTCGCGCTGCTTCACCGCGTACGCGATAACGCCGTAAACGCCCATCAGAGTCAGCACCAGCGCGAATAGACCGAATGTTGCGAACGTTGCGGCGAGAAAGCGCGAACGGGCCATGTGCGTCCTGAGGTAGTCGCTGAGCGGCTGCATGCTGTTGACAGTCGCCTCGGGATCGATCGCACCGGCGATCCGTCGCAGCTGATCGAGCCACGGTAAACTCGGACCAGTCGCTTGCAGCACGATGCTGGTGAAACGTCCAGGTGACTGCAGGTACGGCACGTACACGTCTGCTGCGTCCTCGTCCGTCGGTGAGTGACGGACGTCGCGCACGATTCCCACCACGGTACGTGCTACCTCGGTGCTGTCGTCGTACGACTCGAAGCGCAGCGTACGGCCCATCGCATTCGCGTTGGGCCACATGCGCCGAGCCGCGCTTTCGCTCACAAGAGCTACCAGCTCGGTGCCGCTGCGATCCGTCGAGGTGAAGAGCCGTCCCTGAACCAATGGAATGGCGAGCGCGTCGAAGTACGCGGGCGTCACCACGACGATGCCGCTCCGGACGACCGGACCGGCATCTGGCTGCATCGGCCGCGGATTCAACTCCGCGAGCGGCGGCGGATAGGCGACGGCAACCGCAGTCACGCCCGGGGTCGCGGCAATCGCGCCTAACAAGCGATCGTAGAACGCCGAGCGCGTAGCGGCGTCCGGATATGTGCGATCGCGGATCGCCATCGCGGCGGTGTGAATGCCCGTCGTGCGCAAGCCCAGATCCACGTCGAGCATGCGCGTCACTGTACGGATCATCAGTCCGGTGCCACTGAGCAGCGCGAGTGATCCCGCCACTTCCAGCGCGATCAACGCGAAGCGGGTGCGTCGCGCGCGAATCCCGTCATGCCCACTCTGCTTCCCACGACGCAGTATGGCGTAGAGCGAGTGGCGCCAGGCGACGAGCATCGGCGCGAAAGTCAGCGCCGCCGCAATGACGACGGCGATTGCGACGATCGCCGCACCCACGCCGAAATCGATGCTGACAGCGCTCACGCCCCCTGGTGCGGGGCGCCCCAACTGTTCGCTCACGATCGGTGCAAGCTGCCGCGTCGCCAACCATGCGAGGCCGGCGCCGATCACAACCGCGCTGGCGACAAGCAGAACCGCTTCGCTGATCAGTAGCCGCGCGATGTGCCGCTGATGCGCGCCTAACGCCAGTCGCACGACGACCTCCTTCTGCCGTCGCGCGCCACGGATCAACACCAGGAACGCCACGTTCGCGCACGCAATGAGCAACACCAGCGTGACCGATGCTCCAATCGCCAGCAGAATCGGTTTCACCCGACTCGCCAGCCGTTCGTGCAATGACTGGAGCTCCACCGCACGATTCGGTGGCAGCTGGATCCCACCAGCGTGCGCCAGGCGCGTTATTCGGTCCCCGACCAGCTCCGGCGCCACATTGGGGCGCAGCTTGACGATGTAGGGATACGTTGGTGCACGCAGCGGGGTGAGCACGTCCGTGAACGGATTCAGGTGCCAGAAGTTCGGTGCGAGGATGCCGACGATCGTAAAGCGCTCCGGATCGTTAGGCCGGTCGCTTACGTAGGCATCGAACTGGGTCCCGAGAATCGTGCTGTCCCCACCGAATCGTGAGTGCCAGAGCGCATGACTGATGAGCGCCACCTGCGGCGCTCCGCGCCGGAACTCGTCGGGCGAAAATGAACGCCCGATCGTCGGCTGGATGCCGAGTCCCTGCATGAAGCCCGGCGTCACCCACGCGCCGCGCGCTGCCTCGGTGTGATCGCGGCCGAGGATGTAGAAGACGTCCAGATCGCACGCAATCGGATGCTCGATGACATCGCCCAACGACGCCCAGTCGAGCGTCTCGAGGTTCTCGACGAACGGCTCGTCCGGCGCCGTGTACGCCACCTGGTACAACCGCTCGCTGTCCGGGTACGGCAGGGCGCGCACGACGTACGCGTTCACAATCGCGAAGACCGTTGTTTCCAGCGCGATGGCGAGCGCCAGGATCGTCACGACCGCAAGTGTGAATCCGCGTGCCTTGCTCAGCGATCGCGCGGCGAGACGGAAGTCCGACGTCATGGGCGGTAATCCAAGTTAGTCCCGACGTGAGATGCCGCTCAGCGTCACCGTGTTGCGATCTCGCTCGCTCAGCAGAGGTGCACGGCCATTGCTTTGAACGAGGCCCACACTTCCTCTCCCTCGCGAAGGTGCAGCTCCTGTGCCGATCGCGACGTCAGTGCGGCAACCAGCGGCAGCCCTCCGACGTCGACGGTCACGCGCGCGAGCGCACCTAACGTGGAAAGCTCCGTAATTCGCCCGCGGTAGACATTGCGCGCCGAGGTGGATGGCGGTGAATGCGAAATCGTCACTTCTTCAGCGCGAATCACCGCGTATGCCTGACCTTCGGAGGCACTTCCCACAGTGTACATGGTCATCGGCCCCGCATTGAACTCCAGCGCGTGATACCCTTGGGCGATGTCGCGCAACGGAGCCTCGTCGGCGCCGACGAAATCGGGCGGCGCGTCGCGCAGAACACGCACCGTACCCGCCACGACGTTCTCAGCGCCGAGGAACTCGGCGATATACGGCGTGGCTGGGCGCCGGAATACTTCGTCTGGAGGACCAAACTGCAGCACGCGACCGGCGTCGAGGAGAATGGCGACGTCGCCTAACAAGCCGGCCTCGGTGAAATCGTGCGTGACCTGCAGCGCGGTGAAGCCCCATTCGCGGTGCAGCCCTCGCACCTCACGACGCGCGAGGGCGCGCCGCTTGGGATCCAGCGCGCTGAAGGGTTCGTCCAACAGAACGAGGCGCGGTCGTCGGGCCAAGGCTCGCGCCAGCGCCACGAGCTGACGTTCTCCGCCGCTGAGCGACTGCACATCACGCTCGGCCAGGTCCGCGATGCCGAACCGGCGAGCGAGTTCATTCCCCGCCGAATCGCCGTTAGGCGCCCCGTATTCGATGTTTTCGCGAACGGACAGATGCGGGAAGAGGTAGCCGTGTTGGTAGACGATGCCGATCCCGCGCTGTTCCGGCGCTTCGCGGGTCACGTCGCGTCCACCTAACGAGACCGTACCACCCGTCAGCGGCGTCAATCCGGCAATCGCCTCCAGCAGGGTCGTCTTGCCGGATCCCGCGGGGCCGATGACGACGGCATAGCCGCCGTCTCGCACGTCGAACGACACCTCGCGCAGATTGAAATTGCCCACGCGCGCGCTGAGCCCACGGATGCTGATCACCAGGGCTGGTCCACGCGACGTTCGTAGCGCAACAGCCGGAGCAGTAGCAGGGGCACGAGCGCAAAGAGCACGAGCGCCGCCGCGACGGGGATCGCTTCCGACAAACCAAACGTGGTAAAACGATCGTAACTCAGCACGCTCACGACCTTGGGGTTGTACGTAAGAATGACGATCGCCCCGAATTCGCTCACGGCGCGCGCCCACATCACCACCGCCGAAGCGACGAGACCGCGCAGCGCCAGCGGAAGCGTGACGCGGCGCAGCGCGCGCCAGGGCTGGTCGCCTAACGTGCGCGCGACCCCCTCGTACCGCCGGTCGACGCGGGCAAAGGCCTCGCGCGCCCCGCTCACGTACAGCGGCGCAGACACAAACAGCATCGCGGCGACGATACCTAACGGCGTGCCGACGATGCGCATCCCCGCCTGCAGCAGCGCCCCGCCAACCGCACTCTCGCGTCCCAATACGAGCAGCAGCGCGATGCCGGCCACGGGGTGCGGGATCAGGAGCGGCAAATCGAGCAGCGCCGCCAACACCGCCGCGAAGCGCGATTTCGTCCGCGCCAGGAAATAGGCGAGCGGCGTCCCGGTGAGAATGCCGAGCAGTGTGGCTACAGTCGCCGTGAGTGCCGTAAGCGATAGCGCGCCGCGCAACTCCGCATCGCGGCCGACGGCACGAATCCCCGCGATTCCTCCGCTCGTAACAAGTTCCGCTATTGGCGAGACTAAAAAGAGAAGCAGGAGGGAGCTTCCCAATGCCGCCGCAATGCCGACCAGGCGGTGGCTTGGAGAGGCGCTCTGCCGAAGTGAGTTCGTCCGCACCGCTATATTCTGCGCACCGGGGTCCAAAACTCCATATGCTTGCACTCGATATTCAGCACGTCGTAAAGCGCTTCGCGCAGCACGTAGCGGTGCGCGAGCTGTCGCTGCAGGTGCCGCAAGGGGCTGTGTACGGCCTGCTGGGCCCTAACGGCGCGGGCAAAACGACCACGATCCGGATGATCCTCAACATCATCATGCCGGATCAAGGAAGTATCCACGTACTCGGCCGCCCAAACACCGAGGCCGGGTTGCTGGATCGCGTCGGATACCTCCCGGAAGAGCGCGGCCT
>JBFMFA010000231.1:0-5697 GCA_040753195.1 Gemmatimonadota bacterium
CGGCATCTCAGGCCTCTGGACGCGTAGGCGTTTGCGCGAGTGTTTGCTTGCTGGCGCAAAAAGGAAGGGGCTCTGAGCTCCAGTGGTGGTTCGCGACGGAACTGCCGGCCGCGAAGCGATTGGGGGCGAGCCGCGAAATCCAGCGAGGTCCGGGGGACAATTGCCCACCAGTCACGGCTTGTAAGCTCGCCGGGCGCCCAGCGCTGAGTCTATGACCCGGGCGGGTCTCGAACCCGCGACCTACGGATTAAAAGTCCGTTGCTCTACCAGCTGAGCTACCGGGTCGGTAAGCAGACTTAAAACTAGCTCACACCCGCGGTGTACGACATATCACGCGCAGATCGCGATTTGGGCCGCGGGAAAACCCCAGATTAGGAAGGTGCGCCTAACGAGCATGCTTGACGCCCCTGAAGGGCCGTCCGGGATTGCCCTAAACCCTAGCCGATACGTTGCTTAGAGTTGACTTCACGCGTTTGATTGATAGCATTCGGGACCCCCGGCGCCTCCGGGGGTAGACGTTGCATCCCCCCGCCGACAGCCGCCTTTTACCCCCGTCGCCCTTGTCATTGACTGCGCGCCTAACGCCGTCGCTCACGGAAGATCACGAGCACGACGATATCATCTACCCCGATACAATCCCGTTCCTGCTCGTCCACCTCGCCTGTTTCGCGGCGTTCTGGACTGGCGTGACTACCGAAGCGGTACTGCTGTGCATCGGGCTGTACGTGTTCCGCATGTTCGTCGTCACGGCCGGGTACCACCGCTACTTCTCGCACCGGTCATTCAAGACGAGCCGCGTCTTTCAGTTCATACTGGGCTTCCTGGCGCAAACGTCGGCTCAACGCGGCATCCTGTGGTGGGCGGCCAAACATCGCCATCACCACAAGCATTCCGACACCGAGCTCGACGTCCATTCGCCGCGTCACAAGGGCTTTTGGTACTCCCACGTCGGCTGGATCTTCACGCCGCGGCATGACATGGCGGACTTCAGCAGCATCCCGGATCTGACGAAATACCCGGAGCTGCGCTGGCTCGACCGTAACAAATACACGCCCGCGGCGCTCCTCGCTGTCGCATGCTTCCTATGGATGGGCTGGGTCGGCCTCGTCGTCGGCTTTTTCTGGAGCACGGTGCTGCTGTATCACGGCTCCTTCATGATCAATTCCCTCGCGCACGTCTTCGGCCGGCAGCGATACGTAACGGGCGACGATTCGCGCAACAACTGGTTCCTCGCGATCTTCACGTTAGGCGAAGGGTGGCACAACAACCACCACGCCTATCAGCGCTCTACGCGCCAGGGTTTCCGCTGGTACGAGTTTGATTTCACGTTCTACGGCCTCAAGATGCTCTCGTGGTTCCGCATCGTCTGGGACCTCGGGGAACCGCCGCCGGAGATCGTGCGCAACGAACACCGCCTCGGCCAGGCGGTGATCGAGAAGGTGGCGCTGCAGCTGGCGCACACGTTCCCTCTCGAGCGCATCGCCGCGCAGGCTCGCGAGGCGTGGTCCAACCGGCCCGGTTTCGCCGAGTTACGTGAGAAAGTGGCGGCCGGTCAGGCGCGCGCCGAACAGGCACTGCACGAACTGCACTTGCCGCATATCCCGACGATGGACGAGCTGCGCGAACAGTTCCGTAAACATTTCGGCGGGACGACGCTATCGCGTGACGAAATCGTGGCCCGCGCGCGGGAGCTGATTCTTCAGGCGGTAGGACAGCAAGTCTTTCAGCCGGCCTAACGACTACACGACTCTGTTTTCAGTCGTCGGCTTGGAGTTCAATCCAGCATTGAGTTCAAGTTTTCAGTTTGGGTTTTCAGTTACTCAGACCCTGAACTGAAGACTTGAACTGATCACCGGCTAAGACCGCAAGCTCAGCTCTCAAAACTCAGTTCTCGGTCAAACTCCCGGGTTCTTCACACAGCGATCCGCGACCATGGCTTTCAGGTCTCGCGGATCCTCGAGCGTCTTAAAGAACTCGCCCAAAAAGTATTTCGACTCGCGCACACCGGCGCGGTCCAGGTACGTAGACGCGGAGTCGTAAAGGGCGAGCGCGGCGTCTTTGATGCCAAGAAACTCCGTCGCTACCTGAGGCAGTTGTTCGATGTGGCTGCAGCCCCCGCGGTAAAGCCGCATGCGCACATCGCGGATGCCAAGCCTCGGATCCGGTGTTGCATAGTGTGCGCCCACCAAGCCCGAGAAATCGAAGTCATACGCCATAGGCGTATATCGCTGCTGCCCCTCCACAGCCAACAATCGCACGTTATGCAGTGAGTAGATCGAATAGTCGGTGTTGCCGATCATGTATTCGAACAGGGCGAAGCGAACGGCCTCTTTGGGGTCGAGGTCATCGAACAGCGCGCCGCGCAGCTCGGCAATCTTCCCGCCATTGCGCCGCGCGACGTCGTTTTCGTGCTCGATGAAGAAGCCAGGGTGCTTGCCTAACAACTTCCCCGTCGTGTCGCGATACGTGACGGTGGCCAAACGCGAACGGAAGCTCAGCGGCGACACGAGGTTGTGCAGCCGATACACCAGCTCCTCGCGATACACGATCTGTTCGTAGCGCTCTTCGTTGCGGCAGTGAGTCACCAGTTTGAGACCAGACTGGCCCGCAAACGGCGTCTTCGCGACGGCATCCGGTCCCTTCGCGCGCGGGAAGTCCACCCGCAGCGGAATGAACGGGCAGTTGCGCGCCAGCAGGCGGAAATGCCCCCGGGGCCGTAGTTCGATCGGCACGGAAATCGTGTCCGTTCCGTCCGCTGAGTATTTCAGCGTGCCGGGGTAGCGTTTCGTCGAAAGTGTGTCGCGGTCGCGCGAGATAGCTCGAAGGTCGGTTTCAATGACGACAGACAGCGTCGCCCGGCTCGCAAACAGAGGTAGCGCCGCCGCGCGCTCCGCGGCCTTGCTCGTCGGCGCCTGTGGTTGGGCGGCATCTGGCAGCAGGGTCGCCACGCCTAACGAGAATACCAGGAGTTTCCTCATTCCACATTCACCTCGGCCGCGTAGGGCGCGGCCGCCTCCCGAATCGCCGTGCTGAGAAGCTCTGGAGCAATTCCCTTGCGCAGGCGGATTGAGTACACGACGTCCGTGATATCTCCAGCACCGTTCTGCATGCCGTCGTACCGCCAGCGTTTCGTATAGGAATCCAGGGTCTGTTCGATCAACGGGCGGGCGGCCTCGCTGTCGCTCACCGCGACGGTGACTTTGCGATCGTAGCGCACGCCCGCCGGCGCGGCTTCCTCTTCAGTCACTGAGCGGCGGCGCCGCCTAACGCGCTCGGCGAGGGCGTCCAGCTGCGCCGGGGCCAGCGATTGCAGTACTTCGCGGTCGACGCGTGCCACGAATTGACTCGTCCGATTCGCAATGGCCATCGCGCGCTCGAGCTGACGTTTCGCACGCTCCCCTTCGAGCGCGGCTGGCTCGCGTGCAAAATCAGCGGCCCACAGCGCGAGCACGACAAGCACAAACACGATCGACAGGACGGACCCGACTGCTGGCGATACGCCGCTGGCCAGTCCAATCGCCGTCGCCAACAGAACAAAAACGGCGTCCTTGCTGTCTTCCAACGTATTCCGGAATCGCACCGCCGCGACAATTCCCGCCAGCGCAAACGCGAGCGGCAGCGACTCCTTCACCAAAACCGTTATCGCTGCGACGACCGTTGGCAGCAGAACGAGCGCATGCGCCACCGACTGGCTAAAACCCTGCACGCGGCGCGTGTAGGTGTAGACCCACGCAACCGGCAGCGCGAGCGCGCACGCGGCCATCGAGGCGAAGAGCGCCTGCATCGGGGCGATGATGACGGGTGCCGCTGCGCCGGGGGTGCCTAACGCATTGCCGACCTGCAGCGTCGGCATTCCCGGCATCCAGAGCTGCGCTAACCGAACGCGAAACTCCGGCGTGGCCACGAACCAGGCGAGCGCGCCTAGGGCGGCGAGCGCGCCGTAGTACGCGAGGAGGCGAACGGCGATGCTATTGAGGACCGACTTGACGCTCATGCGGGGGCCGGCGGGTACGGACGGGACCAATCGGGCTAGACTATCGGCGTCAGAGCCAGCTAGAGCAAGCACAAAAAAAAGGGCCCGGGAGTGATCCCGGGCCCGCACGCAAAGGGGAGGAGGATCCCAGTGCGTGGTCTTTCTAACTGGACTACTGCGAAGACGTAATGGCGTCGCCGGCCTTCGTTTCGATGACGAAAACGACGCGGCGGTTGGCCTGGGCACCCGGATCGTCGCGCTCGGCGTTCGGATTCACCTGACGGTTCTCGCCGTAGCCGATCGTCTTGATTGTCACGCTGCTAAGGCCAGCCTGCGACAGGTAAGCCGCGACCGCGTCAGCGCGACGCTTGGACAGATCCATGTTGTACGACTGCGAACCTGCGGGATCCGCAAAGCCTTCGATCGTGAGGAGCGTGCCGCCGTAGTACTTGTTCACGACCTGGGCGAAGCGGTCGAGACCTGCACGATCCTCGTCACGCACCGTCACGTCGTCAAACGCGAACGTGACCGGGAACGCGAACTTCATCCCGTTTTCCATGGCGGTGATCTTCGCGCCGAACTCTTCACGCAGCGACGTGAGGTCGCGGCGCAGAGAAGCGACGTCGGTCTTGACCGTGGCGATCTCCGAACGGACCGAGGAGATTTCACTCGTTAGGGTGCTGCTCAACGTGCTGTCGCCAGCCATACGCGCGGTGCGCTCTGTAGCGACGCCTGTTTCAACCTGATTGCGGACGTAGCCCTTCGTAGCGCAAGCGCCGAGGACAAACGTGGAAAGAACCGCTCCTGCGATAAGCTTTGCGTGTCTCATAAACCTTGGCCTCTCGGGATATATGGGATAGCACCCTGGTGACATATGCGTCGCGCCGGGGAACGGACGCGCGCGCACCGGGGGCTTGATGGTTGGAATATTATTCCGCCCGGCAAAATCGCTTGTGACCTCAGTCACAACGGACCCCCCTTAATTGATTTCTAATGTGCCGCCGGGGCTGGCACGGCGTCGGGACCGGCAGAAGAAAGGGGGAGGAAGCTTGCAGGTATAGTCTCGAACTCGGCGGTCGCCGGTTCGTCGAAGCCCAGCAGGAGCTGCTGCCTAACGCGTAGGAAAGAGGTCCGATGGTGCCGAGTGGGGACCCCGGATTCCAGCGCCAAAATGTGGTCCGGCGTGGCATAACCGCAGTTGTGCTCCCACCCGTAAGCAGGGTACCGGCGCGCCAGACGCAGCATGAGGCGGTCGCGGGTCACCTTGGCGACGATGGACGCGCAGGCCACCGAGTAGCAGCGCGCATCGCCCCCCACGACGGCAGTGTGCACATAGGGAAAGTGTGCGATGCGCTTGCCATCGATGACGACGTGCTGCGGCCTGGCTCGCAAACGGTCCAGAGCCCGGCGGATTGCCAACACGCTCGCCCGATAGATGTTGAAACGGTCGATCTCGCGAACGGACGCCGCACCTAAAGAAACAGCAATGGCGCGGCTGAGAATTCGCTCCGCCAGCCGCTCCCGTACAGACGCCGTGAGCTGCTTGGAATCGTCCACGCCGCGGATGGCCGGGACGTTCGGCGGCATGATGACGGCGCAGGCAACCACCGGCCCGGCAAGTGGGCCACGGCCTACTTCGTCGACCCCTGCCAAGAGGTCGCCGTAACGTTGTCTCAGTTGCTTTTCGATGCCTGTCCAGCGCTGCGGCGACACGACTCGCGGTT
>JBFMFA010000232.1:0-5695 GCA_040753195.1 Gemmatimonadota bacterium
ATGCGCATGTGCAGGTCCATCATGAGCTGCATGTGTGCCGAATCTGGTCGCGCCCGGCGAGCGGTGTCGGCCATCTGATGCCCTTCATGCCTAACGGCAGATGTGTCGCGCCGCTGTGCCGCGGAGTCCTGCGCCATGCGCGCGTGTTCCATCGCCATGGGGCGCTTGGCGGAGTCGCCCGGTGGGCCGCCGTGTTGCATGCCGGCATGCTCGCCGCCCGTCGCCTGTCCGTACTTGAAGCCCGTCATCTCACCCGTGCGCCGGCCGTGCGTCATCACCGCGCCGATCGTGACGCTGGGCTTGGGCAACGGCGGCAGCGTGATGCCGGCGGGGCCGCCCATGTTCTCGACGCCCATATGCATGGCCATGGTACGCCACGCCGGTTCGGTCATCACAAACGACGTGTCGTCGCGAAACCGCCGTGCGGCCAGCAGGATCTCGGCGCGCTTGCGGCTCCGTGTCACATCCGGATTCGCGAGAATGTCCGACACCACGTCGTGCATCGAATGCAGGTTGTCGAAGATGATCGCGGCTTCCGGATAGCGCTTGGAGAACTCCGGCGCGACCGCCGCGGTCATCGGCATGACGTACGGCATGGTGTGTGGCGGGTTCTGCAGCATCTGCCAGAAGCGCGCGACCGAGGTGCGTACGCCGGCTTGCTTCTCGTCGACAGTGGATCCCGTGACGAGCGGCTCATACAGACCGATCTGAAGCCAGTGATAGGCCCAGATCAACCCGTTGAACTTGGGATAGCCTTTGCGGAAGGCGAGCGAGAACGGCTGCTCCTGCATCAGCTCCATGCTCTTGGGCTTGGAACTGAACGCGAGATCGGGACGCGTCTTGTAATAGCGGATGAGCTCCGCGACGCGTGCGTCTTTCTCGGCCGCGGGGATCCGCTCGTCGGCCCACACGTCGTAGATCTGCCGATGCAGCAAGTGCGCCCAGTCGAACATCTGCTTGGCTTCGGGCGCAAGCTTCGCGTAGGCAATTTCGATCGCGGCTTCTTCCAGCGGCACGCGGGGCGGGTGCAGCAGGATCTCTTTCGTTAGGCGGTTGTACCACTTCTGCTCGAGTTCCGGCACGGACTTGTCGAAGCCGGTCCACAGCGTCTCGTAGAGAATCGCGTGGCCGAAGTCGAAGGCGTTGAACAATCGGTCGGCCGCCGGATAGTAATGGCGGAACTGCCAGTTGTGCTTCGCAGGAAGGTAGAACTGGTCGTAGGTCGTTGACCACTGCGCCGCCGCGGAGCCGGCGCCTGCCGTGGAGAGTGCAAGCGCGAGCGCAAAGGCGCGGCATACGGTCGATCGATACTGAGTCATAGGACGCTCACGTCCGAAAAGTCGGTACGGTTAGCGCGGCATGAGCCCGCGGATGGCAAAAGCTCGCGCGAGGCCGAATGTGACAAACCACGATCGGTCCGCGCCTGTTAGGCGCTTCCCGAGCCCGGCGTCCAGTGCGAGCACCTGGTTCAGCTGATAGCGAATCCCGGCCGCCGAGTTCCATTCCACGTCTTCGTTCGAGTGAATCGGCTGCCGGGCGTAGAGCTCTGCAGTGATGAGCGTCGAGCGCAGCGGAAACGTTTTGTCCACGGCAACGCCGCCGAGCCAGCGTGACAGCTCGATGGCGTTAGGCGCGGCCGTCGTACTACCTGAGCCGTCGGCCGCGGAGCCGAACGTGTACTCCGCGTTCACGTGGAAACGTGCCCAGCCCAAGGTGCGTGTCGCGATCGCCTTTGCTGACGCGTACGTCTTGTCGTTGGCCAGGCTGCCGACCGGCGCCAGCACCTCGCCGACGATACCGAAGGCCGGCAGGGTCAGCGTCTCGGCGTTGAGATTATGGAGAAGTGAAATGTCGATGCCGCTGAGACCGGCCCGTTTCGACGCACCCAGATCGACGTAGGACATGGGCAGCCCGACTTCGAGGTGAGTGCGAGGCAGGAACCCATAGGTAAGCTCGGGCTCGAGGCCCCAGGTGTATGTTCCGCCGCGCGACCGCTCCATGCGCAGCGGCGCCAGCTGCAGCTCGAACGCGTAGCGCTCGGTTGCGTACGCGTCTTCGATGCGCACCGGCCGCCCTTTATCCGTGTTGTAGAAGTCAGTCTGTGCCCTACCGAGAGTGGGCATGCTCAGTGCGGCTATGAAAACCGCAACAGAAGAGAGTGTAGCACTACTGGCGTGCAGATGGGCTCGAATGCAGAGCATCACAGTTCGGGCAAGTATGGTTGGCGGCCCGCCTCGGCCGCTTTACGGTGCATAAAATATACTCGCGGTACTGAGGAATGTCAGGCTCATCTCTAGCGCCTCCGCCAAAGGTGATGCCCGCTCAGCGGCCGCGGTGAGGACAGTCCGGATGCAGAGCGCGCGTAAATGGCGACCCGAGGCAGAACAGATGCGCGAACGCAGAGCCACCGTGATGCGCGCAGTGAGCCGGGGCGTGTGCACTCTGTGCCGGCAGCGGGTGGGCCATCACGACGCCGGTCGACCAAACCACACCTAACGCGAACGCGGCGGCCAGGATGGAGCGCCGCGTGACATGACTGCGTGCCGGCACGTCCTCGCCCGCGAGACGCCGCACGCGGCGGTCGAGCAACTCGTCGCGCTGGAAGCCGACTCCAAGTGCGGGGATCTGCCGGCGATCGCGCCACGATGCCAGCGCGAGTATCGCTGCCGCCAACTCGAGTGGGTTCTCCTGCGCAGCGGCATCGTCGGCGAGGACCTCGGCCTCGTCCTGCGCATCGCTCTCGAGTTTTCTCAGCGCGGGAATCCAGAAGAGCGTGCACGCGAGCAAACGAAGAAGGAACAGGCGCAGCGGGTCACGCCGTTTGACGTGAGCCGCCTCATGGGCGATGACGGCGACGAGCTGAGAGGACGTTAGGCGCCGGGCCAGCTCCTCGGCGAGCACAATCCGCGGCGAGAGGAGCCCGATAGTGAAGGCGGGGTTGGGAAGCCCCGGTACGACGCACACCCTGCGCACATCGACGCCCGCGGCACGCGCAGCGCGCCAGAACGGATCTCCGGTGGCGGGACTACGCACGTCCAGCGGCTCGAGTGAACGCCGCAGCGCTCGCCATGCACGCGCGCGATCCCAGATCGCGTAGCCGACACCTGCGAGGATAACCACGTGCAGCGCGTTGTGCACGGGAAGCAGGAGCAGATGCAACGCCGTCATGCAGAGCGCACCCAGATGGTCCAGACCGGCGAGAAGCTGTGCACCACCTAACGCGAAGAGATGATGCGCGTAGACCGGGCTCGTGCCGAGCACGATGAGCACGCCGATGGTGAGGAGCGTCAATCGGCGCCGCGACTGCTCGCGTTGTTCGAGCGCGCGACGCACCACGCTATCGCCACTGTCGCTCATGCGCCCTCTTGCTCCTTCCTCTTGCGCCGGATCAACCGCCCGAGCTCGTTGAGTTGCTCGGGATCGTGCTGCGCGAGCGCATCGACCAACGAGGCCGCGACGGCCTGCGGACCGATCGAGAGAATGCCCGCCACGACGCGCCGAGCCGTGAGTGTGCGAAACTCGCTCTCTGTGAAGCGCGCGCTGTAGTGATACACGTCTTCCTGCTTCGCGCGAGCGAGCAAGCCTTTAAGCACCAACTTGTTGAGCACGGTGATTACTGTGAGCACGGCGACGTCGTGCTCCCTAACGACTCGCTCGTGGACCGCACGTGCCGTCGCCGGTTTCTTCATGTCCCATATGACGCGCATGATGCGTGCTTCGAGGTCACCGAGGACTTTCGCGAGCCCTTCGGCAGAAAGTCTTACCGTGTCTTGCAGGCGAGGCTCACTTCGAGTACGGCTTGATGGTTGTTTGCGGTCCCTTGGCAATGCCCGTCCTCGCGTTGGAGTCGGTTCCGTCATGGAAGGTAGGGAGAGCTTTACGGCCCGTAAAGAGATGCGCCCGACAGTCGGAGTTACGCAGCGCAGCACGAAAGGGTGCGCACGTCGCGACTAAACGCCTGTGCCGCGAGTTTTATTGCCTCGGACAACGTTAGGTACGGATGAAATGTCGATGTGAGATCGTCGATGGTAAGTCCGTGCTGGATCGCTAAGGCGGGCTCAGTGATCATCTCTCCGGCCTCACTGGAGAGAATGTGTGCTCCAAGAATCCTTCTCGAGACCGCATCCGCGACGAGCTTCACGAATCCGCGCGTGTCGTGCGCCACGAGCGCGCGTGGAACGTGTTCAAGCGGCAGCGCCGATACGAGTGGCTCGATGCCGCGTCGGCGCGCTTCAGCATCAGTGCATCCCACAGAAGCGATCGCGGGATCGGAAAACGTCACGCGCGGAACTGCCGTCAGATCGTACTTCCGGACATTTCCTGAAAGTGCGTTTTCGGCAGCCACTGTGCCTGCATACGCTGCTACGTAGACGAACATCGGATCGCCCAGTACGTCGCCGGCTGCGTAGATGTCGGCGTTTGCTGTCGCGAGAAACCCATCCACGAGGATTTCGCCCTTCCCGCCCAGCTTTACGCCAGCTGCTTCCAGTCCGAACCCGTTGGTATTGGCTCGGCGGCCGGTCGCGACCAGCAGCTGTTCAGCCCGCACGGTGCGCGTTTCTCCATCCTGACTGCGAAACCTTACGGTGCGTCCCTCTCGCGCAGACTCCACGTGCGTGATTGTCGCGCTAGTATCTATCGCGAGACCCTCGCCCCTCAGATAGTTTGCCAGTGCGGCTCCGATCTCGTGATCCTCGTTAGGCACCAGCTGTGGTAGAGCTTCGAGAATCGTGACCTGAACACCCAGTCGCGCGAACATCTGCGCGAGTTCCACCCCTACGGCGCTGCCGCCAATGACGATCATCGAGGACGGCAAACGGTCGAGCGCCATCGCGGTAGCGTTGTCGAGAGGACTCGCTTCGGCGAGTCCCCGAATCGGAGGGAGCCACGGAGAGGATCCCGTGGTCACGATGAGCTTCTGCGCCACAATCGTGCGCCCGTCCGAGAGCGACAGCTGGTTGCCCGCGGCCAGCCTCGCGTGCAGCTCGAACAGTGTTACCGAGTCGTACGCACGAAGCACGTCCCAGTACTTTCTCTGGCGCAGCGAAGAAACGAGCGCGTCTTTCTGCGTGCGCACAGCAGCCCAGTTGGGCGCGCCGTCACTCTTCGCGACGCCATCGAAAGCATGATGCGTGCGTCTATGCTGCGCCTCGGCGGCTCGGATCAATGTCTTCGACGGGACACACCCGACATTGACACACGTTCCGCCGAGTGTACTGCCCTCGATGAGCGCGACCCGTGCGCCAAGTTCCGCGGCTTTGATCGCGGCCGCGAATCCTGCCGAGCCAGCACCGAGGATCGCGAGGTCGAAGTCTTGCCGAGTCTCGTTAGGCATCATCACCACCGGTCTGCTGCCGTCGGGCGTCATCGCCCGGCGGCTTAACCGAATCGGGCAGAACGGTCGCCCTGTATCCCGTCAGGTCCGTCAAGTGTGCTGCAATCTGCGCCGGACTCACACGCCGCGGGTCGTAGCGTACAACGCCGAGGCTATCATCGAGCGTGACTTTCGCGTCGTACACGCCGGCGAGCTTCTTCAAGGCGACTCGTGCTGTGACAGGGCAGGTCGCGCACGTCATCCCGGAGATGTGTAGCCGCGTCGTGGCCGTGTCGCTCGGCTGTGCGACTGACACGGTCTGTGCCGCCACCGGTAATGCGGACTCTTCGCAGGGTGGACAGACGACCGTCATGCCACCCG
>JBFMFA010000233.1:0-5681 GCA_040753195.1 Gemmatimonadota bacterium
TCGCGACGAGGATATCCCTGCCTAACGCGGATCTAAGCGCGCGGATCGCTCGGGCCACGGCGCTCGCTTCATTCCACGCGTTGGACCCGATGGCGTTCTTCGTGCCGTCAGCGGCCAGGCCAAAAAGCAGGATGGCGCGGATGCCGAGCGTACGATCACGCTCAACCTCGCGCACGAGATCATCGACTCCAAAGCGAGAGACGCCGGGGAGTGCGGCGATCGGCTCGCGCGCGTTGTTTTGTGCGACGACGAAATGAGGCATAACGAGTTTGTCGACTCGTAAGCCGGTCTCCGCCACGAGATCGCGCAACAGCGGGCTGCCGCGCGTACGCCGCATGCGCACACGACCAGGCGTGTAGGGCGTGGCGATCTGCGTCATTGTATCGCTGCCAGCATGCTGGCCAGGCTGGGTGACTTCGCTTCCGCAGCGATCTCGAGTCCTGCTGCCTCAGCAGCTGCCGAGGTGGTCGGTCCAATGGTCACTACCTTGGCGGGCAGCGGCAGCTTCACGCGGTTGATGAGGCCCTTGACGGCTGAGGGACTCGCCAGCAACACGGCGTCAACGCGGCGCCGGCTCAGGTCCCGCTTGCGACCCGCGCTGCTCCATGGGACGACTCGGTATACCGACACTCGCCTGACGAGTACGCCGGCAGAGTGCAAGAACGCGTCGGCATCTTCGCGGCCAAACGTGGCTCCAGCGATTACGACTTTTGCGTTTGCTGCGCATGCCTCGAGGAGCGGCAGCAGCTCGAACGCCAGCCCGAGCGAAGTTCCTACGGAGCCCACTAACGATGGTGGTCGCAGATAGCGCGAGGCCGCGCTCGCCGAGCGACGGCCAACGGCGCCGATGCGAGTGCTTGCGGGAATGTCGCCACCGCACAACCGCGCGACGCAGCGTGCGGCACGAGCCGAAAACACGAGCAGCCACTCCGCATCGGCCAAGGCACCGCGCAAAGCGGCCGCAGCAGCAGCGTCGTCAATCGGTTGCTCGACGATGCAAGGAAGTATGAGCGGCCGGCCGCCGAGTTGCGCAACACTCCGCGCCCACTCTTCGGAGCCCTCGGCGTCGCGAGTGATCAGTACGCGCTTTCCGGCGAGGGGAGTCCCGTTCACGAGAGTGTCCGCGTGAGTTCTGCGTAGGCGATCGCGGCGATCTGTTGCGGGTCATGTCCGGTGACGCGACAACGCGTTAGGCGCCCATCGGGCTGGCCCAGCACACAGTGCATAACGAGTGCACCATCGCTGTGCCGGTCGCACCATGCGCCAAATGGTAGCCTGCACCCTCCTTCGACCAGCGCGAGTGCGCTCCGCTCTGCGCGTAGCGGATCAGCGAGCGTGTGATCATCCAGAGTCGTGACAGCCTCGCGCACTGGAGCGTCGTCCTCACGCACTTGAACCGCAAGCGCGCCCTGGGACGGTGCAGGAACGAAGATGCTGGGGTCGAGGCGCACCTGCGTGATACCACGTGGCACGATAAAGCGTGTTGCGGCGTGAGCAGCTTCGAGCCGCTCAAGGCCAGCAGCGGCGAGTACGATCGCGTCAAAACGCGCGTTAACGAGCGATTGCACGCGCGTCACGACGTTGCCGCGCAGGAGTGCAAAGACCAGGTCGGGACGTGCCTCACGCAGCAGCGCTTCGCGACGAAGCGCCGACGTTCCGACGAGCGCGCCGCCACCCAGTGGCAGGGCCTTCGTGTACGGCGAGTGAGCGTCCTCACGAAGTAGGAGCACGTCCGCCGGGTCACCACGCTCGGGAACCGCCGCGACCACCAACCCGGGTACAGAGCGGGAAGGCAAGTCCTTGTACGAATGTACAGCTACATCGATCGAACGGTCGAGCAACGCTCCCTCGATCTCTGCGACGAAGACGCCGAACGCACCGATGTCGGTGAACGCGCGATCGGTAGCGCGATCCCCGGCTGTCGACAGCACGAGGATCTCCACGCCATAGTCGAGCGCGCGCAGCCGTGCCGCGACGGTTTCGGCCTGTGCGCGCGCGAGCGCCGATCCACGCGTGCCAATGCGTAACAGCAATCGAAGCTCGCGGCGGCTGGTGGACCGTCGAACAGATGCGCCTAACGCGGCTGCCTTACAGTCCGCAGATACGGCTTATGCGTTGTGAATCCATCGGGATATTTCTGTTTGGCGTCCGCATCCGATACCGATGTCGGGATGATGACGTCGTCCCCGGGCTTCCAGTTCACGGGTGTAGCAACGGCATGTTTCGCGGTCAACTGCAGCGAGTCGAGCAGGCGCAAGATTTCATCGAAGTTGCGACCTGTGCTCATGGGGTACTGGATCGTCGCCTTCACCTTCTTGTCCGGACCGATGACAAAAACGGACCTGATGGTCGCGTTATCAGCGGCTGTCCGCGCCCCCGGTGCTGCGCTGGCGGGGAGCATGTCGTATAACTTCGCGACCTCGAGTTGCTCGTCGCCGATCAAGGGATACGTTACCGGCGCACCTTGCGTCTCGCGGATGTCGACGGCCCAGCGTTCGTGGTCGTGAACGGGGTCCGCGCTCAGGCCGATGATGCGCGTATTGCGCGCGTCGAACTCCGGCTGAAGGCGCGCAAGATAGCCGAGTTCGGTCGTGCAGACCGGCGTGAAATTCTTTGGGTGCGAAAAGAGAACTACCCATTTGTCTTGCGCCCATTCGTGCAGACGAATGGTGCCTTGCGTAGTGTGTGCCGTAAAATCTGGTGCCTCGTCCCCAATTCGTATCGACACGCGCTGATCTCCCGTCCTGAGTATGTGGGTCTCGGGGGGGGGCTCGGGGGGCCCCTTCCCACGACGCCGCATTGAGTAACGCTCAGGGCATGGCGATTCCCTGAGTGGCGACGTTGGGTTTTTCTGGATAGTGCGGTGCGAGGTCCGGCCGTAAGGCTGCGGCCCCGCGCAGATACACCGGAGTCAGGGGTCCGCGCAGTTCCTGCGACTCGATGTGCAACATCACGCGGATGCAGCGCCTTTGCGCGCCGGGCACCGCGATCTCGGTCATACACATCAGCGCGACATCGGTCCATCCCAGATCGCGTGCTGCCCGAGCCGGGAACTCGCTCGTTAGGTCGGGCGTCACCGTGAAAAGGGCACTGACAATCTCGTCGTCGTGCAGGTCATTGCGCTGCAGCAGGCATCGCAGGAGGTCTCGCGTCCCGTCGCGAATGAGGTCAGCTTCGTCGGCTTCGACCGTTGTCGCTCCGCGCACGGCATGCACTCGTCGCCACGGCCGCCGCCTAGCGAGCTGGCCATGCGCCCCGTTCGCTCGCTCGATGACAACAAAACGCGTCTCATTCACCGGATCATTCGCTATCCCTTCGGCCAGGATGGCTAGCCCGTACGTCTCTGCTGCGCGACGTGAGGCGATGGCGGCTCGCGTGCAATCGTTCGCTTCGGCAACATCGCGCGCCGCACCCGCGGTGTCGAACGCTGTCACTACTTTCATATACGGATGTCGCTGCAGGAACTCACTGCACTGCGCGAGTGCAGCGGGATGACTCTCGACCGTGCGTAGCAGAGCGATGCTGGATCCGTGAGGTGCGACAAGGCACTGCGTGATCGAGAGCACCGTTTCTCCGACGACACGGACATTGTGGCCCTCGCTCAACGCGCCGGCGGCCTCCAGCAGCGTACCGACGATCGAGTTTTCGATTGGTAGGACACCGGCCGCTACACGACCCTCGCTCACGGCGCGTACCACCTCCGCAAAGGTGACCATTCCGACAGCATCTGCTTCGTTAGGCCAGCGAGTGCGGATAGCGACCTCTCCGAAGGCGCCAGCCGTACCCTGATAGGCTACGAGACGTCGCATGTGGACGCTGCGCGCGGCGGCGGAAGCGGGCGAGGGTGCCTAACGGTCCGTCCGACGGCCTCAGCCACCGGCGCCAATCGCCGCATGAGCGCCGTGAACTGGGATGGTCTCAGCGACTGTTCGCCGTCGGAGCGTGCCAACTCAGGTGATGGATGAACTTCGACAATCAAACCGTCTGCCCCAGCGGCGATAGCGGCGAGGGCGAGTGGTATCACCAACGAGGCACGGCCTCCAGCGTGACTCGGGTCTACGATCACCGGCAGGTGGGATTGCTCTTTCAGGACGGGGATCGCGCTCACGTCCAGCGTGTTGCGCGTCGCCGTTTCGAACGTGCGGATGCCGCGTTCGCACAGAATTACATTGTGATTCCCTTGGGCCATCACGTGCTCCGCAGCCAGGAGCAATTCACTGACTGTCGCTGAGAGTCCGCGCTTGAGCAGGACCGGTTTCGGTGCGCGACCTACCTCGGCGAGCAGGCTATAGTTCTGCATGTTGCGGGCACCGATTTGCAGCACGTCTGCATAACGAGAGACGAGCTCAACCTGGCGCGGGTCCAGTACTTCACTGACCACGGGGAGCCCGGTTTTCGTTCTGGCCTCACACAGCAATTCCAACGCGGTCGTGCCGAGGCCTTTGAAGGCGTATGGCGACGTGCGGGGCTTGAAGGCGCCACCGCGCAACGCAGTGGCTCCGGCATCGCGCACAGCGACTCCCACGTCCAGCAGCATCTCTTCGCCTTCGACGGAACACGGTCCCGCGATAACTGTTATCGCTGAACCGCCAACGGAAGCATTTGCCCCGATGTTCACGATGGAAGTGCGATCGCTCGTCGCAAAAGTCCACGCCGTCAGGAGGAACGGTTGCTGCCATGGCGCGACCGCCAATACGCTCGGCAGCGAGCGCAGCCACTCGGCGCGCATTGCGACATCGTCTCCCGTGCAGCCCACAACCACGCGATGCGGCCGGCGGGCGACGTAGGTCTCGACACCGCGCAGTGCTAACGTGTCTCGCAATCGGGAGAGCTCGAGATCAGTGACGTCGTGCTTGACGAAGAGGATCATGCGACTGACGCTGTTATGGTGGAAAAACAAAAAGGCCCCCGCGATTTCGCGGAGGCCCGGCACGGTTCTAACGCTCGTCGTCTATCCGAAAGCGCGCGCGTGACCGTGGCCCCCGCGAGACGGGAAGCCGTAGCTGGTAAAGTAGAACGCGCGGATCGGGAGGCCGGTTGTCATGGCTCACATGTTAAGCCACCGGGGCTTACCCTGTAAAGGCTCTCTGTCAGTACGCGAGAGTCCATCTGTGGACGCTGTGTGACAGATCGCACCAAGTCCATTCCCGGCCACTCGGCGTTCGCGTAACGCAAAGGCTTGTCCGTCGAACGACTTAGGGCGGAGATGTGCCGCGGGGCGAGCAAGTACGCTGAGTGCATGTGCAACAGTCTACGTGAAGATCCCACCGCTCTCACGGCGCCACCGTCGAAGCGTCATTCTGGGGATTTATGCCCTGGTAACGACGGCTGCGTATTGCATCGCATTCCTGCTGCGCTTCGACTTTCACGTACCCATCAAGTACTGGCAGACGTTCGGCGCGACGCTGCCGATTCTCATCGTCGCGCGCGCGCTCGTGCTGCTCGCGATGCGCGTCGACCGCGGCTCATGGCGCTACGCGGGGATGCGCGATCTCGTAACGCTCGCGTCAGCGTCCACACTCAGCTCGCTCGTTTTTGTCGTCGCGCTCTTCATGACGCGAACGCTCGAAGGGCTTCCCCGCTCCGTTCTCCTGCTCGAGTGGCTCCTCTTCGTGTTCCTTGCTGGAGCGGCGCGCTTCGCGGTGCGATGCATTCACGAAGGACAGTTCCCGACGCGCCAA
>JBFMFA010000234.1:0-5674 GCA_040753195.1 Gemmatimonadota bacterium
GGTGCGCTCGCAGCGCGAGGGGCCCGATCCGCGCGAGCCGCTCTGGGAGATTCAGGCAGCCGGGGCGGAGTTCTTCAAGTCGGTGCTCTGGGACGACCCGTTAGGCGCACCTGCACGGGAGTACCTGGCTGAGCGCACCGTCTCGCGCGAACTGGCGGACAAGTTTGGCCTTGGCTTCGCGCCAAAAGAAATCGGTCTGCTGCGCGCGCACCTGACATCGTTAGGCTACGCCGAGGAGCAACAGCTGGCGGCGGGTCTCATGGTCCGGCGCGAAGAAGTCGCGGAGCCACGTCCGCGGTTTCGCAATCGGCTCATGTTTCCGATTCACGACCTGAGCGGCCATATCGCCGGCTTTGGCGGGCGACTCATCGGTCCCGGGGAACCGAAATACCTCAATTCTTCCGAATCTTCGGTGTACGTGAAAGGGAAGCTGCTCTACAATCTGCACACGGCGCGATTGGCGGCCCGGCGAGAAGATCGCATGCTCCTCGTCGAGGGGTACTTCGACGCGCTGCGTATCGTCGCGGCGGGATTGGAATGTGTGGTAGCGCCGTTAGGCACGGCGCTCACCGGGGATCAGGCGCAGTTGCTCACGCGATACACCAAGAATGTGTACCTGTTGTACGACGGTGACGCGGCCGGTCTCAAAGCGACCTTCCGCGCGGGCGACGAGCTGCTGCGCTGCGGCGCGACGGTGCGCGTCGTGACTTTCCCTGACGGCGACGACCCGGACGCGTTCGTCGCCCGCCACGGCGGCGACGCGCTGGAGAAGCTCCTGGGACGCTCGCTGGATGTCTTCGAGCGCAAAATCCAGATCCTGGAGCGCGGAGGGTGGTTTGCGGACCTTCCCAAACGCCGCGCCGCACTGGACCGCTTGCTCCCGACGTTGCGCGCGACGACTGATCCTCTCCTGCGGGAGCTCTATATTGCCAGAGCGGCAGAATCGTCGGGGATCGATCGCAATGTGCTTGCGAGTGAAGTCTCGGGTCGGGATGCGGCACGCACGCAACCAGTGCGATCAGCAGCACCGATCGCTGAGCGACCGGTGCAACCGCCGGAACGGTTCGCGCGACGGGACTTGGGGCGACGCGGTCCGCGCACCGCGCCTGGGTCAGCCTCGGAACGCGAGTTGGTCCGAGCTGTCTTGCGGGTGCCCGAACTCGCCGGGAACGTCGGCGAGCGGTTACGCTCCAATGGCATCACGCTGCGGGATGAGCGCTATAGGGAGATTCTGGACGCTCTGATCCGGCGTGGGGGAGAATTGACGCCGGAGGTTGTTGCAATGGGTGAGGTGCTGAGTGAAAGTGCAACTGTGATCTACGAGGAATTGATGGCGGCTCCGGAAGCGATACAGGATGTGCACCGCACGATCGACGACGCCATCGCGAAGTTGCGCGTGCGCGTGCTCGAAGGCGAAGCTGCCGACATCGACCGTCAGGTTGGCATCGCGCAGGCGTCCGAGAAGGACAATCTGCTGCGGCGGAAGATGGCCATTCGTGACGAAATCAAGGCGTTAGGCGGCACCGGCGCGCGCCGGTTCGGTGCCCGCGGAGGTCGCTGACATGACTGGAGGAGTAGTGACACCTGAGATCCAACAGTTGCTCGCTCTGCAAGCGTTCGACGATCAACTCGACGGCTTGCAGCGGGAGCTGGACGCGCTTACACCGCGACGCCGCGCGCTGGACGACGCCAGGGCATTGGCGCATGCCGAGCTGGCGGCGACCGAAAACTCGATCGTGGTCGACGACAAGCGCCGCCGCGAGCTGGAAGGGCGCCTCACGGATCATCGCACCAAACAGGAACGCAACCTGGCTGCCCTGGACCAGGTCAAGCGCATCCGCGAAGCGACGGCTGCTATGGCGCAGGTCGAAGCGGGACGCCGGTTGTTGATCGAAGAAGAACAGGAGCTCGATCAGGTCGTTAGGCGCGTGGCGACCTCTCGCGACTACGCGGTGAAGCAGCGGCGCGCCATCGAAGCGCTGGAAGCGGCACAGGCCGATGAACGCCAACAGCTGGACGAAGAGTCCGCGCGCATTACGGGTGAACTCGAGGCCGCTCGTGCCAAACGGAACGCGCAAGCCGCGTCCGTGAACCGGAACACGCTCTCGCGCTACGATCGCATCCGTGCGCGGCGCCGCGGGCACGCGGTCTTCGCGCTATCGGGCGGGGCGTGCGGGTGTTGTGACACCGCCATTCCAATTCATCGTCGCAACGCCATGTCGACGTCGGGGTCCATCGATGTGTGCGAGGCCTGCGGCGTGCTCCTCTACGCAGAGAAATGATGCTTGTTGCGTCACCGGCGCTTTTCTAAGTTGCGCGAGTGACGCTGCCATCGACGGTTCCCTGGGTTCGGCCAGCGCCGCGCTGGATCTTCTCGCCGCGCGCCGACGACGCGGTCGTCGCTCAGCTCGAACGTGAAGTCAATCTCCCCGCGCGCGTGTGCGCGCTCCTCGCGGCGCGTGGCTTGGCGCTGCCTGACGAGGCAAAGAACTATCTGAGGCCGCGTCTCAATCGCCTCGTCGATCCCTCGGAATTGACCGGAATCGACGTCGCGCTGGCACGCATCAACCGTGCGATCGACACCGGCGAGAAGATCCTGGTGCACGGCGATTACGACGTCGACGGGATGTGCTCCACGACCATCGTCACCCGCACGCTGCAGGCGCTCGGCGCGACCGCCGTGCCGTTCATCCCGCACCGTTTGCGCGATGGGTACGACCTAACGAATGCGGGTGTGCGTACGGCGTTGGACATGGGGGCGACGCTCGTCATCACGTGCGACTGCGGGACGAGTGCCTTGCAGCCCATTCTCGATCTCAAGCGTGCCGACGTCGACACCATCGTGTGCGATCACCACCTCCCCGGCGGGCCGCTCCCCGAAGCCGTCGCGGTGCTGAATCCGCGTGCGCCCACCAGCACGTATCCGGACAAGGACCTGTGCGCCGCCGGTGTGGTCTTCAAACTCGTGCTCGGGCTGCTGCGCTCGCGAGGGAAGAGCGACACGTTCGCCATGCGCATGCTGGACCTCGTGGCGCTGGCCACGGTGGCCGACGTCGCCCCGCTCCGCGGCGAGAACCGCATTCTCGTTAGGTATGGCCTGCGTCTGCTGCAAGAAACCCAGAACCCCGGACTACGGGCACTGATTCGCGCCGTGGGGCTCGAAGGGCGCGAGATCACTGCCGGCCGCGTGGGATTCGTTCTGGCGCCGCGCCTCAACGCCGCCGGCCGCGTTGGCCACGGCATGCTCGGTGTCGAGCTCTTGATGGAACGAGACGAAGATGCCGCGCTGGCGCGCGCGCGCGCGTTGGAGGAGTTGAATCGCGAGCGGCAGGCGCTCGACAAGCAAACGCTCGATGAGGCGCGCCAGATGGCGGAGCAGCTCGATCTCGACACCACATACGGGATCGTGCTGTCATCAGCGACGTGGCATCCTGGGGTCATCGGTATTGTGGCGTCTCGCCTGGTCGAGATTTTCACCCGCCCGGCGATATTGATCGCCACGGAAGAAGGCATCGGGAAGGGTTCCGGGCGGTCGACGTCACGCTTCGACTTGCACGGCGGAATTCTTGCTTGCCGCGATCTGTTGCTGCGCTTTGGCGGCCACCGCGTCGCGGCGGGCGTGACGATCGCTCAGGAGCGCATCCCGGAATTTGCGGCGACCTTCAACGCCATTGCGCGGGAACGCCTAACGCCGGACGATCTCATCCCGGAGCAGCGTATCGATTTGGAGGTTGCCTGCGACGACACGCTGTGGAAGCTCGAAGCCGCCGTCCGCCACTTCGAGCCGTTCGGCATGGGTAATCCGGCCCCGACGTTCATCTCGCGCCGCATGACGCTGAGCCAGCCGGCGCGAACCATCGGGACGGACGGGTTGAAGCTCGCGCTGCGAGGGGAGCAGGGCTCCCTCGAAGCGATCGGGTGGGGGATGGCGGAGCTCGCGTCGACGCTGGTTCCCGGGACCGTGCTGGACGTGGCCTACAAACTCGAGCGCGAGGAGTTTCAAGGCGAGGAGCGCGTGGTCGCGCGCCTCTGCGCGGTACGCACCTAACGCGTGCGCATCATTGCGGGAGAGTGGGGCGGTCGCAGCATCCGCATTCCACGCGACGCGCGCGTGCGTCCCACGGCCGATCGCGCGCGTGAGGCATGGATGAGCATCGTCCAGCCCTATCTGCCCGATGCGCGTGTACTGGATTTGTTCGCCGGGTCGGGGGCGCTCGGCCTGGAGGCGCTTTCACGTGGCGCGCGTCACGCGGACTTCGTGGAAATCGCCCCAGCGAGTCTGCAAGCGCTGCGCGAGAATATCGCCACCCTTGGCGCCACGGCGCGCGCAACGGTGCACCGTGCCGATGCGTTGCGCTTTGCGGCCAAGATCGAGCCCGATACGTTTGACGTGGCGTTTGCCGATCCGCCGTACCGGCTCGGCATGGCGCAGCGCCTAACTTCACTCTGGCTGCGTCGTCCGTTCGCCGCGATACTTGGTGTCGAGCACGATCCCCACGAGGCGCTTCCGGAAGGGGGAGAGACGCGGCATTACGGAAGCGCGGCCATCACACTTTTTCGAACCTAACGAACGCATGCCCATCATCGGCGTTTATGCGGGGAGTTTCGATCCCATCACGCGCGGGCATGAAGATCTCATTCGCCGTGCGCTGAACTTCGTGGATCGGCTCGTCGTCGCCGTGACGACGAACGTGAACAAGACGCCGCTGTTTCCGGTGGCCGATCGCGTGGAGATGATTCGCACGGCGATCGACAGCGACAAGCGCGTGGACGTCGAACCATTCGACGGTTTGCTGGTGGACTTCGCGCGCTCGCGCGGGGCTGCGCTGCTGATCCGCGGGCTCCGTGCCGTGGCCGATTTCGAATACGAGTACCAGATGGCGCTGATGAATCGACACCTCGCCCCGGCGCTGGAGACGGTCTTCATGGTGCCGACGTTGGAAACGTCGTACATCTCCTCCAGTCTGGTGCGCGAGGTCGCGCGGTTTGGTGGGCCCCTTCAATCCCTGGTGCATCCGCATGTCGCCGCCGCGCTGCAAAAGCGTATGCGCTCCGCCTAACGTCTGTTCGCCCGTGACCCGTGACCCGTGACCCGTGACCCGTGAATTCGGTCATACACCCCTTTATCGCCGAGTTGAGACGTCGCGCGTCGGCCGAGCGCGCGCGTATCGCCTTCGGGGAGTCGTGGGACGAACGCGTGCAGACTGCAGCGAGTTTCCTCGCGCGCTGGGGGATCGCGACGCCGGTCCTCGTGCTCGATCCGGACCGTCCTGAGTCACACGCGGCCGCCAGAGCCACGAACGTCGAGTGTGTAGAGCCGACGGCGGAAGGGATGCAGGAACTGGAAGGGTTGTTATTGATGCGCCGCCGGCGCCCGGACGGAGGCCTAACGAGCGAAGATGCCCGCCGGCTTGCGCGCGAACCGCTGTTTTACGCCGACTACCTGGTGCGGCGTGGGGACGTGGCGGGAAGCGTGTCGGGGTGCGTGTACACCACCGCGGATGTCTTGCGCGCGGCGATCTGGCTCGTGGGACCCGCCCCGGGGGTCACCACGGTGTCGAGCGCGTTTTACATGGCGATGCGCGCCTTCCGCACGGAACTGCAGGAGGTCGTCACCTTTGCCGACTGCGCCGTCGTTCCCCAACCGTCGGCGGAGCAGCTGGCCGACATCGCC
>JBFMFA010000235.1:0-5659 GCA_040753195.1 Gemmatimonadota bacterium
CCCGATGAGCACGTGATCGACGATCCCCTGCAGCCCACCGATGATATTGGTGAGCATGGTCGGCCACGCGATCTTCCACACCGCCTGGCGCAACGGCCCCTCAATAATAGAGCGATCGTAGCGCCGCTTTTCGTTCGTTGTCGTGCGACTCGCGGCGGGAGCGCCCGGCGCGGTCGCGGCCGAAGTCGCGGCCGGCGCGGTCACGTCAGTCATTGGCTTCAAGCATACTCTGCGCACCGCTCAAACGCTGTACGATGCGCGTCAGGATCAGGACGGCTTATGTCGTTCAAGCGGAAAGAACTCACGGTGCGCTGGATCCGGCCAGCACGGGCTGCTCGCCCCACGATCATCTCCTCACGACGAGTCGACAGTAAGACTCTCGTCGCCGCGGAAACTCATCGCGGGGCGAGAAGGCGATCGCGACCGTCAGTCGTTCACCAGAGCAAGGATGTTCCCGTCCGGATCTTTGAACCAAGCGGTTTTCAGATCGCCGAAAACATGAACGTCGCCCTTGAGCGACGCATCCGGCATGTCGTAATGCTCGAAGTTCACGCCTTTGGACTTGAGCCCTTCGACTTCGCGTTCGATGTCGTTACCGACAGCCCACGTCGCGGCGGTGGCCTTGTTCGTGCCCGCGAATTCAGAGCGATACACGAGAACTTGTGAATTTCCGCTTTTGAAAACGACGGCTTCGCCATCCTGGTGATCAACCGGCGTTAGGCCGAGTGTCTCGCGAT
This sequence comes from Gemmatimonadota bacterium, assembly GCA_040753195.1. Taxonomy (GTDB): domain Bacteria; phylum Gemmatimonadota; class Gemmatimonadetes; order Gemmatimonadales; family Gemmatimonadaceae; genus DASYRX01. The sequence goes on from JBFMFA010000235.1 coordinate 738, forward strand.
AGAACTTCTTTGCGACCTCGAGATCTTTCACTGGAATTGTCGCGCTGGTGTTCTTTGCGCCGAGCATCCTTGTCCTCCTGATATGGGTGCTCTGGTGTCGCCGCAGGATTGTGGCCAGCGCTAACGCCGAGCGTGCCATGCAATTACGGGTTCGCGTTCGTTTGCGCGAAGAAAGACGTAGAGAGCGCTTCGTGTAGCCTCCGCATCCTCTTCGTGCGGCCAATGGCCCGCGCTTGCGAGCTCCACCACGTGGGCGTGAGGGAGTGCGTCACGCCAGCGCTGCAGTAGATCCGGCTGGAAGGCGCTGTCCTTCATCCCCCAAATGATCAGCGTCGGGATCGCTTTGAGCCGCTCACGCTGCTTCCATAACGAGTCGTAGAATGTGCTCGAGCCCAGCAACGCGTGCGCCAGTGGCCAAAGCACAGCACCGCGCGACCACGTATCGGCAAAACGATCGAGGTATTGTGCGTGGATCTCAGGCGTCAGCTTTCGACGGTCTGCATACGCGCTCGGCATGATGATGCGTTGCGACGCGTTTGCATAACGATACAGGAACCGGCCGATTGTACCACCGGCCATCCTCCCTGCACGTTCCATCCTCCTGTCGCCACGGAAACTCCACATCCATGAATTCAGGATGACGAGCCGCTCTACGGGCGACGCGTCCTGCAAGGCCAACGGAAACGCGATCGGGCCACCGTAGTCGTGCACAATCAGCGTGAAGCGCGGAGGCGCAAGTTTGTCGATGAAATGGCGCAGATTCTCGGCGTGTGCTTCCGGCGTGTAAGGGAAGGAGCGCGGCCGGTCCGACAAACCGAACCCGAGGTGATCGACGGCGATGCACCGATACTCCTGCCGCAGGGACCTAACGAGGTGCCGCCATTCGAACGACCACGTTGGTGTACCGTGCACAAAGAACAGTACAGGTGCGTCTGGCGACCCCTCGTCGATGTAGTGCAAACGACCAGCCGGGACTTCAATCCGCCGCGACACGAACGGGTACTCCGCGCGGTCCACACCATCGGCGGACCGAGTAATTGCAGCCTCTGGCATGACACCTCCCGATGCGACGTGCGGCGCGCCGTTGTTGCGCGCCGGTTTTCATTGTACATTCGTTCAATGAAAACAGCAAGATGCCCATGCCGCGTTCTGAAGCGTTAAACCAGAAACTGCGGGAAGAGAGTCGCGAGCGGATTCTCGTCGCCGCACTGCGAGTTTTTGCCGGTCACGGGTATGGTGGTGCCTCGATGCGGATGATCGCCGAGGAAGCCGGCATTTCTCCCGGACTGATCTACGCCTATTACTCAGGCAAAGAGGCGCTGCGCGATGCGATCTTCGAGCGGAGCATGCGCGATGTGCGTGCGTCGTTCGCGGCAGCGGCGTCGGAGCATGAGCCGGGACGACGGTTGGAGCGCTTACTCCGCGCGAGCTTTGAGATCATCAAACAAAACATGGACTTCTGGCGGCTGTCGTACGGCATCCGTATGCAGGCCGAAGCGCTGCGAGGAATCGAGGGGGCGCTCAGTGAGTGGACCGATGAGATTCTGCGGACACTGACGAAGTTCCTGCGCAACATCGGAGTGCGTGAGGCGACGCTGGAAGCTCGGCTGCTCTTCGCGGAGATCGACGGTGTCGCGCAGCACTATGTGTTGGATCCGAAGGGTTATCCATTGAGCCGGGTTGTGACTCGGATCATCGGCCGCTATTCCAGCGTGGCCGGCGCGCGTTAGGCCTCCCGGTCGGCGCGACGGTGAAGCACTTTAGGCGCACATGCGTACCAGGTCAAAGGTTGGTCTCGTTCTGATAACGCTGGTGCTGGTGGCGTTGATCGCGGCCTTTGCCATTGTCCCGCCGTGGCTAGATGCCGATACGAATGCTGTGATTCCGGGTCGCCTCATTCCGGTAAGCGCGGAGAGCAAAGCGCTACACGCCACACTCCGCGTCGTGGACCTGCACGACGATCTGCTTCTTTGGAGCCGTGACCCGCTGCAACGATCTACGCGCGGCCATACTGACGTTCCACGGCTCCTCGCGGGACGAACTGCCGTGCAGGTCTTTTCGGCGGTCACCAAATCGCCGCGCGGCCTCAACTATGAACTCAATACAGGCGAGAGCGACAACATTACGCTGCTCGCCATCCTGCAGCGCTGGCCACTGCGCACGTGGAACAGCCGTCTTGGACGCGCGTTGTATCAGGCCGAGAGGCTGCGCACCGCCGCGGCAGCCTCGGACGGTGCGCTGAGCGTTGTTACGTCGGTGGCAGAACTCGACGCCTTCCTGGCCAATCCTAACGTCGCGTCGACTGCTCTGGCTGGGGTGTTGGCCATCGAAGGTCTGCACGCGCTGGACGGTCGCTACGAGAACATTGATACTCTCTATGCCGCCGGGTATCGCATGATGGGGTTGACGCATTTCTTTGACAACGAGGTGGGAGCGTCCGCGCACGGCGTGAGCAAGGGCGGGCTCAGCGACCTCGGCCGGCGCGTCGTTAGGCGGATGGAAGAGTTGCGCATCATCGTCGATCTCGCGCATCTCGCTCCGGCGAGCATGGACGAAGTTCTCCGCATCGCGACGCGCCCGGTGGTTGTCTCACACACGGGCGTGCAGGCGACCTGTCCGGGACCGCGCAACCTCAGCGACGATCAGATACGCGGCATCGCGGCCAATGGCGGCCTGATTGGCATCGGCTACTGGGATGGCGCCATTTGCACACCAAGCGCGACGGCGACGGCTGCCGCCATCCGTCACGTCGTCATGCTCGTTGGCGTACCGCATGTCGCGTTAGGCTCGGATTTCGACGGTGCGACCAAGGTGCCGTTCGATGCCTCGCAGCTGGAGCAGATGACGCAAGCACTCAAAGACGCGGCGTTCACCGACGACGAAGTGCGCGCCATCATGGGCGAAAACGCCATCCGCTTTCTCCGCACCAACCTGCCCCCGCAATGATCTACACTCGGCTCGGCACCACCGGCACCAAAGTTTCACGGATCTGCCTCGGCACCATGACGTATGGCTCCAAACAATGGCGCGACTGGGTGCTGGAGGAAGCGGACGCGCTGCCGTTCTTCGAGAAGGCGCTGGCGCACGGGATCAATTTCTTCGATACGGCGGACACGTATTCTCGCGGTGTCAGCGAGCAGATCGTCGGCAATGCGCTGCGCAAGCTCAGTGTGCCGCGCGAGTCGGTTGTCATCGCGACGAAAGTCCACATGGCCGTGGGTGATGGTCCTAACGACAAGGGGCTGTCGCGCAAACACATCCTTGCGGGAATCGACGCCTCGCTGCGGCGCTTGCAGCTCGACTACGTGGATCTGTATCAGATCCACCGCTTCGACCACGAAACACCGATCGAGGAGACGCTGGAGGCTCTGAACGACGTCGTTAGGTCGGGGAAGGCACGCTACATCGGCGCCTCGAGCATGTACGCGTGGCAGTTCGCGACAATGCGGTACACTCAAAAGCAGCGTGGCTGGACTCCGTTCTGCACCATGCAGAATCACTACAACCTCATGTATCGCGAAGAAGAGCGGGAGATGAATCCGTTCTGCGTTGCCGAGGGCGTAGGCCTCTTGCCGTGGAGTCCGTTGGCGAGGGGATTTCTAACCGGATCGCGGACGCGCGGGTCGCGCGAGGCAAGCCAGCGAGAAAAAGGAGATGCCTACGCGCGTGAGATGTATTATCGCGATGAAGACTACGACGTGGTCGACGTGTTGCTGGCCCTGGCAAAGGAGCGCGGCGTGCCGCCGGCACAGATCGCGCTGGCTTGGCTTCTCTCAAAACCGGGGGTCGTGGCACCCATCATCGGGGCCACCAAAGTGCAGCATCTGGACGACGCTGTTGCAGCGTTAGGCGTGGAGCTGAGCGACGTCGAAAGGGCGCGGCTCGAACAACCATACAAGCCGCACCCCGTGCTGGGTCACAACTAAATTGTTAGGCGCCTAGCGATCCGCGGAGAAGTTCGTGAAGACGGCGATGACGCCACGGCTCGACCCGTAGCGAATGAACGCTTCGTTCCCGGGTATGACCACGATGGACTGAATCTCGTTGGCAGGGAACCAACCGTCCGTGCCAATCGGCATTCCGTCGAGGAAGACGGGCGCGCACCCGCGCATACGAATCTGGAAGCAGGGGTTGCCGCCAACCCGCGTGATGGTGAGGCTCGGCGGATGGTGCCAACGCAGCACGTCCTCGAGCGTCGAAGCCGCACCCCTGACGCGATCGATCTCTTCGGGCGTAATGACATTCGAGCTGCTCAGCGCGTTGATATTCACGCCGAAGTAGCGATCGACTTGCTGTTTGACGACCACGTTGACCGGCTTGAGCACTTGGGGGCTCAGCAAGTAGACCGTGTCGGTTCGGACCTCTCCATCCCTCAGGCGGATGTCGTCGCTTTCCTCAGGGAAGTAGCCGAGGCGGCGGACGTTCAGATAGTAACTGCCCGGCCGGTCGGCTTTGACCTCGAAGTGGCCGTTGGCATCGCTGCGGGTGGTATCGACCGTATGGCCACGCCGAGTGGTGAGCCACACGCGCGCATTCGGGACCGTTACGGTGGTGCCATTGATGACGAGCACACCGCGGATCGTCTGCGCCTGCATCGCCTGCGGGGCCAGCGCCGCCAGAGCGGCAACGCCTAACAAGTAAGCTACCCTTCGCATACCCACCTCGCCGTGGCCACGGTTGTTTGGCGCTCCTACCCGGCTGGACGACACCGGTTCCAGGGGCTGTTACGGAACGTGCGTGAACCTGGCGGCGAAAATCGTTTCGCGATACGCTAGCCAGCGTCTCCTCATGCGGATCCCCACGATGCGCGGGCGCGTTCTAATCTTTCTCACAGGGGCCATACCAGCCCTGGCTTCGTCGCAGCAGGCTGATCTCATCCTGACCAACGCACGGATATGGACGGGGGACTCGCTGCGGCCACG